>JBFLWP010000024.1 GCA_040757595.1 Nitrospirota bacterium
CCGAGGGGGTTGCCCACCTCGATGACCGGCTGCAGGGCCGTGAGGGCGAGGGCCTTGTCGGCGATCGCCGCGGCCGCGACCGTGCCAGCCGAGACTTTCAAGAATTGCCGTCGTGATAAGAACATCGTCTACACCTCCTGAATGAAGTTCTCCGAGTCCGTCGCGATCCTACCGTCCGATTTCCTGGGCCATCACCTCCCTCCATCCCACGCATCTTCAGTCCCCACCATCACAGGCAGACTCGTTGGGTGGCCGTGTAGCTCAGCAAGCTTGCTGCCAGCGAACTCACTTTACGACTCTAAAGTGATCGGCATGCATAACACATGGATTTCAAATAGAAATTTTTAGTTATTTGGAGGGGATTCGACGAAGGGACGACAAAGAATTTGTAGCGGTCGAATACCGGACTATGCAACCGCGAGGGACAAGCAAATTTTGTCCAGCCTGATCAGATAGTTATGGAAAGAATAAATATTTGTGCGAATCGAAACTCGGAGTGAACGGGCTGGTTGAAGCAGGCCGGCCAGCTTGTGAAATCCTGGAATGTCACGAGAGGGAAACGAAGCTTCTGGCGAGGTCTGCTCAGAAACCTGGGGGGAAGGTTCCTGCGTCACGAAACGGAAACCGACCGGTGGCGGGACGTCTTCTTAGGAGGTGTTCGATCCGCCCCGCTCCAAATACTGCTTCATCAGGAGGGAGAAGTGCTGGCGGGGAATGCCGCTGTCCTCCGCCGCCTTGGTGATATGCCCTCCGTGCATCGCGAGCTTGGTCTTCAGGTACGCGCTGGTGAACTCCGCCAACGCTTTCTTCTTGGCCTGCATGTACGGCATCGTGGCGTAGGCCGTGCCGTCCGTCGCTTCGCCGGTCTGTTTGACGGGGGGCAACAGGGCGGCGATCTCATGGCCGCTCACGGCCTCCTCGGTCGCCAGCATGACCGCCCGTTCGACGACGTTCCGCAGCTCCCGGACGTTGCCCGGCCACGAATAGGCCACGAGCTCGCTGATCGCCGACGCATCCAGGTAGCAGCGCGGCTTGCCCATCTCGCGGCCGAACTGCGCTACGAAGTGACGGGCAATGACCGGAACGTCCTCGGTCCTCGCACGCAGGGGCGGGACCGAAATGGCCAGGACCGCGAGGCGGTAATAGAGGTCTTTCCGGAACGTGCCGGCGCGAACTTTCTCCTCCAGATCCTGATTGGTGGCCGCAATGAACCGCATGTCCACCCGCTTCACGCGCGTGCCGCCGACCGGGCGGACTTCGTTGTCCTCCAAGACCCGCAGCAGCTTGGTCTGCAGCATCAAGGGCAGATCGCCGATTTCGTCCAGGAACACGGTGCCGCCGTCTGCGAGCTCGATCAAGCCGGGCTTGTCCGCGACCGCGCCGGTGAACGCGCCGCGCACGTGCCCGAACAACTCGCTCTCCACCATCCCTTCGGGCACCGTCGTGCAATCGATCACCTGATACGGCTTGTCCCGCTCACGGCTCTGTTCGTGAATCGCCCGGGCGATCAGCCCCTTGCCGGTTCCGGTCTCCCCCGTAATCAGGACCGTGGAGCGCACCTGCGCCGCCTCGCGGATCTGACGCATCACGACCTGAAACGCGTCGCTGGCTCCCACCAGCCCGCCCGAGCGCATCTCCTGGCGGACGATGCGCTCGAAGGCCGAATGGCGCCGGAGAATTTCCGAGATCCTGATGGCCCGGTGCAGCCTCATGCCCAGATCGGTCGGATTGACCGGCTTGAGGATGTAGTCGTAGGCGCCGCGGCGCATGGCGTCCACCGCGGTGGGGATCCCGCTCATGCGCGTAACGACGAGGACCGGCAGGTTCCGATCAATCTCCTGGATGTGGCTGACGAGATCCAAGCCGCTTTCCCCCGGGAGAACCATGTCGGTGAGGACCAGATCCACCGGCTGCTCGCTCAGGAGACGCAACGCGCCCTCGGCGGTCGCCCGCACCTCCAGCTTCAGCTCCCCCTCGATCGCCTTCAGGTCCGCCTGCTCGATCGCATGCAGGAGCAGTTCGGTATCCGACGGATCGTCCTCGACGAGGAGGATCGTGAAGGACGCCCGAGCCGTGCGGATAGCCGATGAAGACCCGATGCCCAGACTGCTCATAGACGCGATCCCTCCCGAAACCGGCTCCGAGACTCCATCGTCATTTCGCCTTATCCGCCGCGACCGCCGGCCGGATCGCGCCCGGAACGGTCCCGGTCTCTCCCGCCGGGGAAGTCCCGAGGCTGAAATCGGCCAGCACCGGCAGCGTGAACCGGAACGTGCTGCCGGCCGGCTCGTTCGATTCGACCCAGACTCGCCCTCCGTAAAGCTCGACGATCCGCTTGACGATGGCCAACCCGATCCCGCTGCCCTGAGCCATCGCGGGGTTGAGCCGGACGAACGGCTCGAAGACCCGTTCCCGGTCCTTGGGCGGAATGCCGACCCCGTTGTCGCTGACCGAAAACCGCACCCGGTCCCCTTGGCGCTCGGCCGTGATCCGAATCTCGGAATCCGGCCGGTCCCCGCAGAACTTGACCGAGTTCGAGATCAGGTTGTCGAGCACCTGCCGCAGGTAGGCGCGATGGCAGGCCACCATCGGCAAGCCGTTCTCATAGTGGACCTGCACCCGCCGCCCATCGAGATCGCCGGCCCTGGACTTCAGCACCTCGTCCAGCGCCAACGCGGGATCAACGGCCTGCACCGCCTCCCGGTGCCCGCCGATCCTGGCCACCTCCAGGATGTTCTCGACCCGCTCGATCAGCTGCCTGCCGTTTTGCTCGATCAGCCGCAGCCACTTGGTCGCCCGCTCGTCCAGCTTGCCGCCGTACTCCGCCAGCAGGACGGAGGCCAGCCCTTCCATCCGCTCCCCCGGCCCCTTGAGGTCGTGCGCGAGGGTTTCGGCCAGATGCTCCAGTTGCCGGAGGCGCTGTTCCAGCCCCTTTTCCTTCTGCTGCGCGGCTTCGTAGAGGTGGGCGTTGGCGATCGCCACGGCCGCCTCGTCCGCGAAGCCCTTGGCCAGTCGCAGGTTCCACTCCTCCCGACGCACCGGACGATTTTGCAGCAGCACCAGCACGCCGAACGGCTCGCCCCGCGACAGGAGCGGGACCGAGAGCATGCTCTGCCCGATCAGGTTGCGCCGGACCACCTCCGGCCGCATGTCGCTCCGCAGGTCTTCGCCGAAGGCCGGCCGCCTGGTCTCGAACGCCTCTACCGAGATCGGGAACTCTTCCCACAACATGACCGACTTGCGGAGCCGCTCGTTCCAGTCACCCGATGCCGCCTCGATGATCCAGCACCCCATCTTCTCGCTATGCAGCATGACGAGGCAGACGTCCGCCCGAAGCAGCTCGGCGGCCCGCTGGGTAATGCGCCAGAGCACCCCCTCCAGCCCGTCCGGGCCGATCATGTTGATCTCGTGCCCGATCGCGTTGATGGCCTCCAGTTCCTTGAGGGACTGCCGGATGCGGCCGGCCATCTCCTCGAAGGCCCGGGCCAACTGCCCGATCTCATCGGACGAACGGATCGCGATCGGGGCCGCCTCGCTCCGCTCCGCCTGGCCGCCCAAGGCCGTGACCGATTCCCGCAACACCCCCAGCGGCCCGGTGATGGACCGCGTGAGCAGCCGAGCGCCCAGGAAGCCCACCAGCAGCCCGCCGGCGACCGCCGCCAGCAGGCCCCTGAAAGCGCGCTGGGCCAGTTCCGCCTGCCGGACTTCGAACCTCTTGAGTTCTCCGTCCAGCCGATCCTCGATGGCTCGGAACTCGTCGCGCAGGGCGTCGGAGAGCGCCAATCCCTGCCCCGACCGGACGTATTGCAGGACCTCCTCCTCGCGGCCCGCCTTGAACCGTCTGATGAGGTCGTGTTTCGACTCCAGCAGGGCGGCCAGCCTCCGGCTCGCCGCCTGAGCCTCGGCCGCCAGCCCCGGCGCCTCCGCCAGCGGAATCATGGTGTCGCCTTCTGTCGCGGCGAGCCTCGATTCGGCCTCCTCCATCGGCGTCAGGAACCGTTCCTGCCGGGTCAGCAAATACCCGCGAAACCCGTCCTCGATCGTGACGACGAGGCGGCGGAGCACGTGGATCCGGTCGTGGGCGAGGACCGTCTGGCGGTACTGCTCCTGGACGGCCAGGAGCTGGTTGACCAGCGTAACCTGGACGATCAAGGCAGCCGCCAGCGGGACGAACACCATCAAGAGGATGGTCCACACCTTCTGCTGCACGCGCAGCCGGCTCCACCAGCCCGGGCCGATCCATTCGCCGATCCCGCTCATCCGGCGTTCTCCTCCGTTCCGTCGCCCGATATGCCACGGAGTAAGTCGAAACGTCGAGTCATGCTAATTCCCGCCCCATGCCCTGTCAAGCCGCGCCTGATCGAGCCGGAGCGGCCGGTCCGGTCGGGACGGGCCGGCCCGGCACCCGCGGCGATCTCGGTGCTTTCTCCCTCCTCGCTCTTGTGCCATAATGGGCGCATGATTCTGAAGCGTTGGCTGGTCGGGCTTCCCCTCAAGACCACGCAGGCGCACCACGAACGGCTCTCCAAGCGTCTCGCCCTGGCGGTCTTCGCCTCCGACCCCCTCTCTTCCGTCGCCTACGCCACCGAGGAAATCCTCCTGATCCTGGTCCTGGCCGGGGCCGCGGTCGTGTCGTGGTCCATCCCGCTCAGCCTCGCGATCGTTCTGCTCCTCGCCATCGTCACGATGTCGTACCGGCAGATCATCTTCGAATATCCCGAAGGCGGGGGGGCCTACGTCGTGGCCAAATCCAACCTGGGCGAGCTGCCCGGGCTGACCGCGGCCGCGGCGCTGATGATTGACTACGTGTTGACGGTCGCGGTCAGCATCGCCGCCGGCGTCGCCGCGATCACGTCCGCCCTCCCTTCGCTATTCCCGCATCGCGAGGCCCTCTGCCTGCTGGCCGTCCTGCTCGTGCTCGTCATCAACCTGCGCGGCGTCCGGGAGTCGGGGAAGATTTTCGCGGCCCCTACGTACCTGTTCATCGGGACCATTTTCGTGATGCTGGCCGCAGGATTCTGGCAGGTCCTCGCGGGACCGCCCTCCCGCGTCGATCCGCCCGCGGCGCCTTCCGGCCACGAGGTCGAGGGGCTGACGCTGTTTCTGCTCCTCCGGGCCTTCGCTTCCGGTTGCACCGCCCTCACCGGGGTCGAGACGATCTCCAACGGCGTCTCGGCCTTCAAGCGTCCGGAGTCGAAGAACGCCGCGCTGACGATGGTCGGGATGGCGGCGATCCTGGGGACCATGTTCCTGGGGATCAGCCTGCTGGCCTACTCTTACGGCATCCTGCCCAGGACCGACGAGACCGTCGTCTCCCAGATCGCCCGCCTGACGTTCGGCGAAGGGCCTCTGTACTACCTCGTGCAGGCCTCGACGATGCTGATCCTGATCCTGGCGGCGAACGGGGCCTTTGCGGGGTTCCCGCGGCTCGCCTCGATCCTGGCGCGGGACGGGTACATGCCGCACCAGATGGCGATCCTCGGCGACCGGCTCGTCTTTTCCAACGGCATCATCATCCTGGGCCTGTTCTCCTGCGTCCTCATCGTGCTGTTCCATGGCGACACCCACGCCCTCATCCCGCTCTACGCCGTCGGCGTGTTCCTTTCCTTCACCCTGTCCCAGGCCGGCATGGTCCATCGCTGGCTGGCCAAGCGGGGACCCCATTGGCGGAAAAAGCTCGCGATCAACGGCGTCGGGGCGGTCGCCACCGCCGTCGCGACCACGATCATCGCCAGCACCAAGTTCCTGCACGGAGCCTGGATCGTCGTGGCGCTTCTGCCGGCGATCATCTTCTGGTTCAGGTCCATCCGCGCCCATTACAAGGCGGTGGAAGAGCAGGTGTCCCTCACGCGCGACCTCCGGCCGCCGCCGCCCCGGCGCAACACCGTCATCATCCCGATCGGCGGCGTCAACCGGGCCGTGGTCCGGGCGGTGGACTATGCGCGCGGCCGCGCCTCGGACATCCGGGCGGTGCTCGTGGACGTGGACAAAGAGGAGACGGCGCGCACCCAGATCCAGTGGGCGCAATGGGGCTGCGGCGTGCACCTGGTCGTGCTGCCCTCCCCCTACCGGTCCGTGCTCGGCTCGCTGCTGGATTACATCGAGGAGCTGCTCGCCAAGGACCCGGACGGCTGGGTCACCGTGGTCATTCCGGAAATCCTGCCGGCCCGGTGGTGGCAGAGCATCCTGCACAACCAGCGCGCCCTCATGCTCAAGGCCGCGCTGCTCTTCAAGGAACGGGTCATCCTGACCGACGTCCCGTTCCACTTAGAGAGGTAACCGTGAAGCGTGAAACGTTACGCGTGACGCGTCATCACTGGCTGGGGAACTGTGGCCTGTTCACTGTGGCCGCGTGCGTTGTGTTCTCGGCACCCTCGGCGTTCGCGTTCAAGATCCTGGAGCCGGCGGAGAAGGCCGTCCTGAAGGCGGGACAGCCGGTCACCGTCAACGTGGACGTCGGCCGGGACCCCGGCATCGTGAGCGTCAAGTATTTCTGGTATCACGAGATGGACGAGACGCTCGTCGAGCAGGAGGAGGCCAAGGGCACCGGCCAGGCCAAGGAGGGCAAGCTGGCCGCCGAGAAATACTGGCAGAAGGACTTCGTGTACGGCAGCAACGTGGTCGCGATCGCCTCGCTCGTCGCCACCGCGGACGGCAAGCCTCCCTTCGGCGGCCCGCTCATGGTCCCGAAGCCGGCGATCGGGACGGTGCGGCTGCTGGCCGTCGCGGAGATCTCGCGCGGGCGGCTCGGCACGCGCACGGTGTTCGACGAGGTGCTCGTCAAGGTGGATCCCGGAGCGGATCTGACGGCCATCGAGTTCGAGACCGAAAAGCCGTTGCGGCTGGGACGGGCCGGACAGGCCTCCGCCTACGGCCAGGTGGATTCGCTCGGCAAGACGTTCGAGCTGCCGGTCGTGGGCGTCTTTGCCGACGGAGTCGAGCGGCCCATCAGCCCCCCCTCCACCGGCACGGCCTACCAGTCCTCGAACGACAAGGTCATCAGGGTGCTGCCGGAGGGCCTGCTCCAGATCGCGGGAAACGGCAGGACGACGCTCACCGTCACCAACCGCGGCAAGCAGGCCTCGTTGGACGTGATCGTGGAGGTCAACGACGAGCCGAACGAGCCGCCGACCGCGGACGCCGGCCCCAGCCGGACGGTCAAGGCCGGCACCAAGGTCAAGCTCAGCGGCCTCAAGAGCCGGGACCCGGAGGGCGAAGCCCTCTACTACTCCTGGAGCCAGGTGCGCGGGAGCAAGGTGGCGCTGCTGGACGTGAACATGCCCGAGGCCTCGTTCCTCGCCCCCCAGGTCTCCGAGAAGCGGCTTTACCGGTTCAAGCTGCGCGTGACCGACAAGAAGGGGGCGGACAGTCCGCCCGCCTATGTGGACGTGACCGTGGAACCGTAGCCCGAAACAACGCTGAACGATGAATGCTGAACGCTGATTAAGGAGCAATTTCTCAGCACCCAGCACTCATATTCTGCTTTCCCTTTTTGCTCGATTTGCCCTCTCTAGTCCCTTTCACTATACTGGCGGCTGTTTCGGCCACTGAAGACACTTCAAGGAGACGACGGGCGATGGCAACCGTGAAGGTGTCTTTGTCAGATGAGGAAATGCGGCGGCTGGAGGAGCTGAGCAAGCGGGAAGGCCTCACCGTAGCGCATCCTCCTCCAGATCGTACATCGGGAAGATGGCGGAGAAGCCGGCGATCTCGAAGACCTCCCGGCCCTGATCCTTCATTGCAAGCACATCAGTTTTGCCCCCTAGCGATACTCGCCGTCCCACAGTGCGCCCAGGAACTCCTGGTACGGGAGCACAGTCACCCCTGAGACTTCTCGCGCCCGCGGCTCCAGACTGACGCAGAGGTAGCGCTTGAGCCTCTGTTCTTCAGCCAGTGCCCGCAACGATTTGAAGTCCTGGGGTCCCACATTGTCCTTGGCCTTGACCTCCACCGCCGTGTGATCACCCAGGATGAAGTCCACCTCGAACCCGGACGTGGACCGCCAATAGGCCAGCGATTCTCCGGAAACGTAATCGCTATAGCTCCTGATCTCGTGCATGATACAGGTTTCCAGCGCCTCGCCGAATTCCGGCGTCCCGCGGCGGAACTCACGTCCCTGGAGCGTCGCCACAACTCCCACGTCGAAAAAGTAGTACTTCGAGGAGGCCAGCGGCTTGCGCTTCTTCGACTTCCTCCAAGCCGGCAACTCATGCAACACTAGAGTATCTTTCAATATCTCGAAATATTCATATACGGTCGTACGCGGAACCTGCGCATCATTCGACACCTTGGTAAAGTTGACGATCGTCCCGTTACAGAGCGCCGCCACCTTGAGGAAGCGGCTAAATGCCGGCACGTTACGGGTCGCACCCTCCGCCACGATTTCCTGCTGGAGATAGGCCCCCGCGTAAGCCTCGAGGTCCGCGCGGGGATCGTCCGAAAAGTAGATGGACGGGAGCAACCCTCTGGCGATTGCGCGCTGCAGGTCAAAGCGATCACCCAACTCTCGGCAGGTCAAGGGATGCAAGTATTTCGTCCGTGCCCGCCCCCCCAGCAGATTGACGCCCCCCCCGCGCAGCTTCCTGGCGCTTGAGCCGGTGAGGAGGAACCGAATCCCTCGCTGCTCGATGAGGCGATGTACCTCGTTCAGCAGGCCGGGCAATCGCTGAACCTCGTCGATGACGACGATCTGCTCCTTCGCGGTTATTTCCTCCGCTAGTCGTCCCGGCGCGCGGCTTAACGCCAGGAAGATTGACGAGTCGAGCAGATCGTACACGCGCACGTCCTTCAGATTGCGTGCAATCAGGAAGCTCTTTCCGGTCTGGCGGGGGCCGAAGAGGAAGTGGGATTTCTTCTCCAACAGCCCGCGAAGGTCGAGAGTTCGGTCGATAACAGGAGGGGTATCCGCCATGGAAGCGGATGATATCATGTGACGATTCTGTCGTCAAATATCATGACATATGACGACAGTTTCGTCACTTATCGGGCTTAGAGCGGGGCGAGGAAACTCCTTCAAGGGACAGGGAAAGAGGCGTTCATCCTTGCCTCATTGAAAGCTTCGGAGCGCGTCGTCTTCCACCTCGTACATCGGGAAGATGGCGGAGAAGCCGGCGATCTCGAACACCTCGCGGATCTGGTCCTTGAGCGAGGTCAGCACGATCCGGCCGTTCGCGGCCTTGAGCCGCTTGGCCGCCATGAGCAGCACCCGCAGGCCGGCGCTGCTGATGTAGTCCAATTGCAGGAAGTTGAAGACGAACTTGGTCTCCCCCCCCTCGATCAGGGCCAGCAGCTTTTCCTCCAGCCCGGGCGCGCTGCTCGCGTCCAGCCGGCCCTTGAGCGCCAGCAGCATGACCGGGCCTTTTTTTTGTCCCGTCATTTCCATCCCTTGGTCTCCCTCGTTGCTTCTTTCCGTCCCCCGGTCCCCAACAAAACCCGGCTCATTCCGTCACCCGTTTCCACAGCAGGAGGCGGTTCTTCCCCTGCCGCCGCTCGTACGCCAGCCGGTCCATCAGCTTGCGGGTCAGGTGGATGCCCAGGCCGCCCACCTGCCGCTCCTCGATCGGCTTGGTCACGTCCGGCTCCGGCGCCTCCAGCGGGTTAAACGGCTTCCCGTCGTCCTCGACCTCCGCCGTCACTTCCCCGTCGCCGATCGACAGGCGCAGGTTGATCTGATGGTCGGCCTGGTCGTCGTACCCGTAGGAGATGATGTTCGTGACGATCTCGTCCAGGGCCAGGTTGAGCGCGTAGAGGGTCTTCTCCGGCAGACGGTGGCCCTCCCCGAACGAGGTGACCGCCTCGCTCAAGCGCTCCAGCTCCGAGAGCCGGTTGTGCAGCGTGACCACCACGGCCTCGGTCATCGGTTCCCCCGATCTTCCGTCACCCGCGCAAGTACCGTAAGGCCAGGAGCGTGATGTCGTCCGCCTGAAGCTCGCCCGCCGCGTGGCTCCGCACCTCCGCGATCACGTCCTCGACGATCTCCCGCGGCGTGCCGCCCTGAATCCTGAGCAAGAGCTGCTTCAGGCGTGCATCCGTGAACAGATTTCCGTTGCCGTCCATGGCCTCGGTGACCCCGTCCGTGTACAACAACAGCCCCTCGCTCCCCCTCATGCGCACCCGCCGGACCGGATAGTCGTTGTCCGGGAACACGCCCAGCGCCATGCCGCCCGGATTCTCCAGCAGCGCCACGCTCCCGAGGCCGGACAGGACGTAGGGGACGTTGTGGCCGGCGTTGGCGTACTCCAGCTCCCCGGTCCTCGTATTGAGGATGCCGTAGAACACGGTCACGAACATGGCCGAATCGTTGTCCGGACAGAGGAGGTTGTTGACCTTCCGCAGACATTCGCCGGGATCCACCCCCTGCATGGCCGTCGCCTTGAGCATCGTGCGGCTCACGGCCATGAAGATCGCGGCCGGGACGCCCTTGCCGGACACGTCGGCGATCACCAGCCCCAGCCGGTCCTCGTCAATCAGGAAGAAGTCGTAGAAATCGCCCCCCATCTCGCGGGCCGGGATCGTCTCGGCGTAGAGCCCGAAGTCCTCCCGGTCCGGGAACGGCGGGAAGGTCCGGGGCAGGATGGAGCGCTGGATGTCGCTGGCGATCCGCAGCTCGCTTCCGATCCGCTCCTTCTCCTCCATGGTCTGGCGAAGCTGCTCGGTCCGCTCCACGACCCGCTGTTCCAGGAGCTGGTTGGCGTTCCGGAGTTCCTGCTGCTGGGACTCGATGACGGCCTTCATCTGCTCGAAGGCTTCCGTGATGTGGACCACTTCGTCTCCGGAGCGGTGACCCGCGGCCCGGCCGGACAGGTAGGGCCGTTCGCCCACGAACGCCTGCATCTTCCCTTCGAGGGCCCGGAGCGGCTGGGTCACCGTCCGCCGGCTCCCGACCGCCACGATCGCGAAGACCAGCGCGCACATGACGCCCCCGCCGGCCAGCGTGAGCATGAGGTCGAGGTCGCTCTCCTCCAGGTATTTGTCCATGGGCATGGTGATCTCCAGCCCGCCCATCACGTCGTTGAGCTTGAAATCGTGCTTGGGACTGTCCGGGTGCCCGTTGTGACAGGTCACGCAGGACTGGGCGGAGGCCAGGTCGGCGCTGAGGACGCGGAGGACGGCGCGCCCCTCGACCGTGTCGGAGCGGATGAACGGCTGATCCGGATGCTGGAGCAGGTACGCGAACCCGTCCTGCTGGAACTGGTCCCTGACGCCCTTCTCCTTGTTGATGGCCCAGGGGCTGATGAGGTTCGCCGTGAACCCGTTGCGGGCCTTGGCCGTCTGCTCCGACACCTCCCGCACGAAGGTCGCGGGCAGCGGGAAGCGCCCGTGCGCCTCCTTGTAGTCCGGTCCGAACGTCGCGCCCATCTCCTTCGCGCGCGGGACGATGACCGAGGCATAGTACTGCCGGTCGGCCATGATCTGGCGGGTGATGCTCTTGGCCCTAGTCGAGAGCTTCTCCCTGAGGTCGGCCGTGATCCGGGCGTGCTCCACGACCGCCGCGACCATCGAAAGGAGGGCGATGAGCGGCACGGTCAGGACGATCAGCTTGGTTCCGACCTTCCAGTCCTGCCTGGCCCAGACCCGGTGCAGGAGCGACCGTTTGCCGGAAGTTCCCGACGTCATGATCCGATCCTCACCCGTCAGACGTACGTGCGCCGGAGCAGCGCGGCCGCGCTCTCGTCGAGCAGCTCGCCGCGCCGGACCTCTTCGAACCGGCCCAGCAGGTCGGCCACCCGCAGGCGCCGCTTGTCCGCCCCGCGGAAGTCGTGGATGATCCGGCCCCGGTGCATCATGATGAGCCGGTCTCCGAGGTTGACCGCCTGGTGCATGGAATGGGTCACCATCAGGGTCGTCAGCTTGTCGCGCGAGACGATCGCCTCGGTCAGCCGGATCACGAGGTCGGCGCTCTTCGGGTCCAGCGCCGCCGTGTGCTCGTCGAGGAGCAGGAGCTTGGGCTTCCGCCAGGTCGCCATGAGCAGCGTGAGCGCCTGCCGCTGCCCCCCGGACAGGGAGCCGATGGCGTTGCCCAGCCGGCCCTCCAGGCCCATGCCCAGGCTGCCGACCCGCTCCCGCAGGTCCCGGACGAGATCGGACCGCAGCGCCCAGCCCAGGCCCCGCCCCTGCCCGCGCCGCGCGGCCAGGGCGAAATTTTCCGCGATGGACATGGAGGGGGCGGTGCCGCTGAAGGGATTCTGGAACACCCGGCCGATCAACGCGGCGCGGCGGTGCTCGGGCCACTTCGTGATGTCCTCGCCGGCCAGGCGGATCGTCCCCCGGTCCACGAGGAAGGTGCCGGCCACCGCGTTGAGGAGGCTCGTCTTCCCCGACCCGTTGGTCCCGAGCACGATCACGAATTCCCCTTCCTGGATCGAGAGGTCCACCGACCGGAGCGGGCGCACCTCGTTGGGCGTGCCCGGGTGGAAGGTCTTGGAGAGGGCGGCCGCGTCAAGCATGGGCCATCCCCCCTTTCCTGGCCCGCAGGCGGCCCAGCAGCTTGGGCAGGAAGGCCGGCACGACGAGGGCCAGGAAGACGAAGCCGGCCGTGACCAGCTTGAGGTCGTTGGGATCGAGCCCCCACCGCAGGGCGATCGCCACGAGCAGCCGGAAGAGCACGGCCCCCATGATCGCGCCGGCGATCGTCAGCCCCACCCGCCCGCTCCCGACCAGGGCCTCGCCGATGATGACGCTGGCCAGGCCCCAGACCACCATGCCGATGCCCATCTGCACGTCCGCGAACCCCTGGTACTGGGCCAGCAGGGCCCCGGAGAGGGCGATCAACCCGTTCGAGAGGGCCAGCCCGAGCACCGTCATCGTCTCCACGTCCGCCCCCAGGGCGCGGACCATCTGCTGATTGTCCCCGGTCGCCCGCATGGCCGTGCCGAGGTTCGTGTGTAGGAACAGGTCGAGCAGCCAGGCCGCAAGCACGAGGCCGGCGAACACCAACAGCAGCAGGGCCAGGTCGCGGGACGCCGTCTCCCAGCCGAACAGGGTGACGCTCGCCTCCCCGAACAGCCCCGAGCCCAGCCGGTCCGCAGAAGCCGTCACGGTCGGGACGGAGAGCAGCGGCACGTTGCTCTTTCCCATGATGTGCAGGTTGACCGAGTAGAGGGCGGTCATGACCAGGATGCCGGAGAGCAGCCCGTGAATCTTGAACTTGGTATGGAGCAGGCCGGTTGTGGCGCCGGCCAGCAGGCCGCCGGCGAAGCCGGCCGCCGTGGCCGCGAGCGGCGGCGCGCCCGCCACGAGCAGCGTCGCGGCCAGGGCGGCGCCCAGCGTGAAGGAGCCGTCCGCCGTGATGTCCGGGAAGTTGAAGATGCGGAAGCTGACGTAGACGCCCATCGCCAGCAGCGAGAGGATCAGGCCGATCGTCAGCGCGCCGACCAGCAGCGTCATGCCCCGCCCTTCTCCACGGCGACCTCGCCGATCGGCCCCACCCAGCAGGCCCCCCGCACGAACTCGCTCTGCCCCGCCCCGACGATGTCCCGCTCGTCGTTCACGAGGTGCAGGATGCCCTGGAGCGACTCGCCGTTGAACAGGGCGCTCACGGTCGGCTGCAGGTCAATCTCGCCCTTCTTGATCGGCCGGTAGGAAAAGGCGGCGGCGTGGAAGTGGCCGATCGGCCAGGCCCGTTTGCCGAGCGGGCGCAAGAATTGATCCAGCACCGGCCGGTCGTTGCTTGCGGCCACCCCCACGACCACGGTCAAGGTCTTGGCGAAGGCCCGCTCCGGCGTGAAGGAGAGCCACTCCCGGACGTCCGGATGGCGGAACGGAGCGCCAGTGGCCCCGGCCGGCCCGTCCGAGACCGGCGAGCGCTTCAGGGCCGCGCCGACCAGGCTGGCGGTCTCGGCGACCAGGATCAGTCCGGCCAGCTCGGCTCGCGTGACCGAGAGGCAGGCTTCCACCAGCTCGCTGAACGGAACCGCGCCCGGCTCCGGCTTGGCTTCGAACCGGACCAGGTGGGAGAACTGTCCTTCGCACTTGAGACAGTAGAGGACCTGCGCGTCGGGCAGGAAGGCGCCGGTCTGCACCTGATAGTCCGGCACGTTGGTCCCGTCGGTCGGATGGTAGGCCACGGCCCCGGCCGCCGCCAGCAGCTCGCCGAAGCGCCCGCGGCAGTCCTGAAAATCATGCCCGAAGGCGCCCAGCCCCACCGCGAAGGTGTCGCCGGGGAACTGGAGGGTCCGGCAATGGCTCTCGCGGAACCGGGCCCCGTCGAGCAGCTCCGGATTTCCCATCGCCTGGCAGGCGAGGGTCTGGTAGGGGGCCCGCTCATAGACCTCGAAGGTCGCGCCGGCCCGCTCCAGCAGCTTGATGCGGCTGGGCGCTTCGGCCGGCTGGCTCGGCGCCGGCGCAACGGTCGGCCCCGCCTTGAGCCCGAGCAGCTCCTCGAACCCGGCCAGGGCGAGCACCGTCTTGACCGGCGCAGAAGCCTCGCTGACCACCAGGGAGCCCTGAATGCTTTTAAGCTGCTTGAAATACTGGAGCAGCACCCGGAGCCCGGCCGAGCTCATGAAGTCTACTCCGGCGAGATCGAGCCGCAGATGGTGCGCCCCGTCCCGGATGACCTCGGCCAGTTGTCCGGACAGGTGGTCCGCCCAGTAGGCGTCCAGCCGTCCCGTGACCGTCAGCTCCAGGTGAGCCCCGGCCTGTCGCTTCCTGATTTCCATCGTCAGCTCAGGGGCGCCGCCCCGCCCTTCTTGTGCACGCCCGTTTCGTCCACGATCTCGTCCGCAAGGGCGAGCACCTCGGAGGAGATCTGCCAGGGGTCCTTCAAGCCCTTCAGGGCCTGGGTGTTGAGCATCAGGGTCTTGGGCACCAGGTTTTTGACCGGGATGGTGGCCGGGTCGGTCCCGCGCAGCACGTCGCCGGCGAGCAACCCGGTCAGCCGGCCCACCTCGTGGTAGTCGGCCCCCAGGCCGAACAGGGCGCCCCGCTCCACGTTCGGCGGCACGTTCGAAAAGACCGGGATGCCGCTCTTCTTGGCCGCCGCGAGCACCGCGTCCAGCGCGACCAGGACCGTCACGTCTCCCCCGACCCACAGGGCCTGGACGCCCCGCGCGATCAACGAGCTCGTCGCCTCGTAGACGCCGGAGGAGTTCTCGACGTTCGCTTCGAGCAGCGTGAGGCCCAGCTCGCGGGACGCTTCTCGGGCCAGCTTGGTGCTGGCTTCCGAATTGGCTTCGGTCGGATTCCAGACGACCCCGACCGTCCGGAGGGCCGGGTAGAGTTGCCGGGCGAAGCGGAAGGCCTCGGGGACCGGCTGCAGCGTCCCGTAGCCGACGAGGTGCCGGGGATGGTTCAGGGGATCGTCGCGGCTGATCCCGACTCCGGCCCCGAAGGGGTCCGTGACGAGCCCGAAGACGTGGAGGGCCTTGCCTTCGCGGTTCGCCGCCGCCACCGTCTGGAGCGAGAGGGTGCTGCCGGTGAGGACGAGCCGGAACCGCCCGTCCGAGACGGACTTGGCGATCGCGTTGGCGGTGGGCAGGTCGTTCTCGGCGTTGAAGCGGGTGATCGCGACGGTCTTGCCGTCCACGAAGCCCCGCTCCGCGAGGCCCTCGACCATTCCCTGGACGCCCTGGTCGAGCACCGCCTGCGAGGCATGTTGCACGACCGCGACCGGCACCATCGCCTGGGCCGAAGGGGTCCGGCGGCCCATGTCGGACAGGAGCAGGACGCCGGACGCCAGCGCGATCAGGAAGAGGCCCAGCGACAGGCGCGTGATGGCGGACCACATGGGCTTCCCTCCCCGTTCCGATTCGCCCGCTTGGCTTATACCAGCGCCGGTGGGGGATGTAAAGGGAACGGCTGAGGTTCAAGACCGGATCAGGCGCGCGGGAGCGGATAGGTGGCGCGGGCCTGTTCGAGCGTGCGGAGGTGGCGGCGGAGTTCCGCTCCGTAGCGGGAACGCAGGACCTGTCCCCGAACCGGCTCGACGCGGCGGTGCGCCTTTCTGATTTCACCTTCCAACGTCCGAACCAATGAAGCACCGCTGGTGCTCAGCCAGCCAAGACGGTCCGCCGCATGTCGGAGATCCTGAATGGAATAGCGGACCGAGGCGACTTCCTCCAGGCAGCGGAACTGGGCGCGCAGCATGTCGGCTTTCGGCCCCGACGCGGCGACGCGGCGAGTGGGCGACGCGGCGGCCCACGAGGCCAGCCGCTCGAACAGGAGCGCGCCCATCGTGAACGTGAAGGTCGCGTGCAGGATGCCGTGCAAGGGGCGCAGGCTCCGCCGCCAGGGCGAATAGAAGACCTCCTGATTGTGGTCCCCCCGCCGCATCTCGTATTTGCGCAAAAGCAAGTTCAGATGGTGGTGGCTGTCCTCGTGGATCAGGTCGTCAATCAGCTCAAAGTCGTCCCGGTCGAAGGTATTGATGAAGGAGAGGCCCGGCCTGTGCCGGTAGCTGAAGCTCACGATCCCGCCGGCCCGGAGCGGAACGATCCGGGACGTGAGCAGCCCGAGGTTGCGCGCCCCCTCCGGCCAGGCCCGCTCGATCACGTCCAGCGCGGCTCGTATCCTCTCCCCCAGGACGGCCGGCGTCGGCGAGACGCGCCTCGGTATGAGGCCCTTGCGTGCATCCTTTCGATAGATCAGCGAGGCCCCCAGGGTCAGGCCGTTCGGCCAGCGGACGTCGGCCGGCCTCAGGACCACGGGCGGGACGATCGGCCATTTCCACACCACCCGGTCGCCCCGTTCGATGAGCGGCACCACAAGCCGGCCGAGCCTCAGCCCGATGGCGTCCGGCCGGATCACGAAGGCCGCCCCGTCCCGAGCGGAGGCGAGCCGGCGCCGAACCTCGGCCGGCAGTCGCAGGTAGGCCCCGTCCAACCCGACGTAGATAGAGCCCGGCAGCTCGGCCCGCTCGAAACTTGGCCTCAGATCGCAGGGCACGGTCCATCGGGCCGCCGCAGACTTCCCGCCCGCGAGCCAGCGGCAGGGCAGGCCCGGCGCCAGCCACAGAGACTCCTGGGTGACCTGGCGAGCCAGACGCGCGCAGAGGTGGGCGATGCGCCTCTCCAATCGGTCCGGCTCCGGCTCCCCGTTCGGGAACAGCTCGTCGGCGTAACCGTGCTCGAAGAACTGGTCCCGACATTCGACGAGAAACGCCCGGGCGAACTCGGCCCGGCCGCTGGCCGTCCGCTCCCGGCGACACTGCTCCCGGAGGTCGATGAAGTACAGGAGGTCGTTCAGCTCCTCGATCCATCCGACGACCTTCCAGTTCGCGTAGGCTTCCGGCTTGAGGGAGTCGCCGACGAGCTCGAAATAGTCGAGCGGCAGGCGCAGAGCCGAAACGGCCTCCTCGTAGTTGCCGGCGAGGTCCCGGCAGAGGTCGGTGAGGAGCCCCCTCATGGAAGCCCGGAACTCCCGGAGCAGAGCGGTCAGAAAAGCCGCGTCGAAGAGCCTGATCCGTGCTAGCATGCGGACGTCTTTCTTCCCGGGTCGAAGCCATGTCCCGCTTCTCGTGGATCATCCTGTGCGCGCTGGCCTCTCTGGCCCTGCCCAACCAAGCCGCGGCGGAGCCTCCCTGCGACCGGTACCCGGCCGGCCAGCAGCAGAAGTGCGTCCGGCTCTGGAAGCAGATCAACAAGGAGGCGGAGGCCGAGATGGCCCAGTTCGGGCTGAAGCAACTGCAGCGGCGGCAGGAAGGTCAGATCACGCAAGAGCAGCACGTGCAGGAGAACATGGCCTTCATCCAACAGTCGGCCGAGCGGCGTCTCAAGCTCCTCGCGGAACGGATGGCGACGGACTGAGGGCCGCCTCGCGGGCTAGAGGGTGAGTTCCTTGGCGCCGGGCATCGTCTTCCCCGCGCTCTCCAGCAGGTCCCGCCCGACGAGAATCGGCGCCTTGAAGTGGATCGCCAGCGCGATCGAGTCGGAGGACCGGCTGTCGAACACCTTCGTGCTGCCCGGCATGGCCACGGTGAGCGCCCCGTAATAGACCCCGTCCTTCAAGGTGATGACCGTCTGGGTCACCTTCCCCCCGAAAGCATCCAGGATCGAGTGCATGAGGTCATGGGACAGGGGCCGGCGAAGCTTCTGTCCCGTGAGCGCCCCCTGGATGGAGCCGGCCACGGTCATGTCCACGAAGATCGGAATGACCCGGTTCTCCGCCTTCAGCAGCACCACGGGACCGTGGTCGGACAGCAGCACCTCCACGTCCTTGATCGGCACCTGCTCCGGACCCTGTCCCGCTTCGGCGGCGGCCATGGCCCGCGACGGCGACCCGGAGAGGCACGCACAGAATCCGACAACGAGAACGAGCGCACACGACCTGCCGAGCCGTTTCATGACACCCTCCTCGACAGCGCTTTCAGCGTTTGGCCGTCAGCCTCGCGCAACGGCACGTCCCTACCCGCTGCTAAAAACTCCGGTGGCCTTCCCGCCACGAGCGTTTACGCCCGAATGAATGCGTTGGAGTCCTTCTCCAGCCCGATCTCGGTCTCCGGCCCGTGGCCGGTGATGACCAGGGTCCCTTCCTCCAACGTATAGAGTCGCTCGCGGATGGACTGTTCGATCGCGCGGAAGTCGCCGCCCCAGAGGTCGGTGCGCCCGATGCTTCCCCGGAAGAGGGTGTCGCCGGCCAGGAGCAGCCGCTCCGGCGCGAAGTAGAAGCTCATGGAGCCAGGCGTGTGGCCGGGAGTGTGCAGCGCGAGTCCCTGGACATTCCCGACGCTGACTTTCTCCTCGTCCGCAAGCCAATGGTCCGGCAGCGGCACGGCCTTGGAGCCCACCCCGAACAGACGGCATTGGGTCTCCACCATCTCCCAGAGCGTCCGGTCCTCCTCGTGCAGGCACAGGGTCGCGCCGGTGGCCCGCTTCAGCTCACCGGCCGCCAGAAAATGATCGAAGTGGGCGTGGGTGTGCAGGATGCGCACGATGGTCAGGCCGAGGCTCTGGACCTCCTGCAGAATACGCTCGGCGGCCCCGCCCGGATCCACCACGACCGCCTGCTTGGTGACCGGGTCGCCCAGGATCGTGCAATTGCAGCCCAGCGGCGGCACCGAGAACGTCGTTCTCATGAGTGAGTTCGTCATCTTTTCCGTTGTTTCCCGCGCTTCACGTTTCACGTCTCACGCTCTTCCCGATCCATGCTATCGTCTCGACGCGACATTCGCAAGTCAGGGGGATTCCGGCGGCAACCCGTCGCGCCGTGCAACCCAGAGCACTTCGGTATCCACGAATTCCCAGGACGATCCCGCCTTGCGCAGCAACATGAGCAGCCCGCCTCCGGTTCCGTCCGGCCGGTTCTCCTCCACGTAGACCAGGGCCCGGTCGCCGCGGACGTTGAAGCCCACGCGGGAAAAACCCAACCGGCCGACCGTGGCCGGCGCATCCTGCACCGGCGAGAACCGGGCGGGACGCCAAGGGAGCGCGACAACCGGTTCCTCCTCCGCCCCGTCGCCGGTCACGAACCGGTAGCGTACGCCGAAGTCGAACCGCGCTTCCACTCGGGACGGCCGGCCGGCCTTGCGGATGAAGTCCTGCAGCAGGTCCGCGGACAGCCCGCCCTGGAACAGGCTTCGCTCCGAGAAGAAGGAACGGGACGGCACGTCTTCCTCTGCGGGACCCAGTCTCGCAACCGTCAGGCGTTGGATAAGGACAAGCCGGGTCTGCGAGGTCAGGAATTTGGCCCGGACCACCCGATCGTAGATCGGATACTCCTCGACCGGAACCGGCTGGGGCTTCGTCTCGCCGGACACCTCCGGCGCCGCAGGCGTCGGCCAGGCCAAAAGCGTCGCTGTCACGGCAATGAGCGACAGGCTCAGGGCAACGACCCGCGCCGCCGTTGCACGGATGGGCATCGCCGGCTCCTCCGCGAACACTTCCGGACGGAGAATATCGTGCTCTCCCGATCAGGTCAACCGGCCTCTCGTCACGGCCAGTTTGCATTGCTCACCGATCGCGCCTAGAATCCGCCCGGCCCATGCCATACGGACCACTACGACGAGCATGACCTTGCGCCCTGGCAAATGTCTGGAGCTTGTCCGCCCTTTCCTCGGCTGTCTCCTGGCCGTAGCCTGGCTGCTCGCGCCTCGAATTTCCGAGGCCCAGCCGATCAACCAGGAGGCGCTGGCGACGCACCTGGCTTCCATCGCGAGCCTGGCCAATCCCTCTCCGACGGTGCCGATCCCCGCCGGCTGGTTCCTGATGGGGACCACCAGGATTGACGACGACCCCTACGGGCTGGAGACCCAGTTCGACGACACGGAATTGCCGCAACGGCGCATCTGGCTGGACGCCTATGAAATCGACCGGGACGAGGTGAGCCTGGCGGAATTCCTCGCCTTCCTGCGCCAGCAACGGATCGAGCCTTCGGAGGAGCTCAAGCGGCTCATCTGGCACGTCATCACCGTGCACTTCATGCCCGACTACGTCATGGCGAGCTGGCCGGCCCTCTACGTCACCTGGACCGAGGCGGACGCATTCTGCCGCGCGCGCGGCCAACGGCTCCCGACGGAGGCGGAATGGGAAAAGGCGGCGCGGGGGAGCAAGGGCAGCCTTTTCCCCTGGGGCCGGGCCAAGCCGCAGCCGGGGCTGGCCGTGTTCGGCCAGTACCATGCCCACGAGATCCCGTTGGTTGCCGCGGTGAGCGGCGGCGAGGAGGGCCAGAGCCCCTACGGCCTGCGCCACATGGCGGGCAACGTGGCCGAGTGGGTGCAGGACTGGTTCCTGTTCGACTACTATGCGATCATGCCGGAACGGAACCCGCCCGGCCCGACTGGCGGGCGCTACAAGGGCGTGCGCGGCGGCTCCTGGAAGAGCAAGCCCGCCATGCTGCGGACCGCCACGCGCGGCGGCGCCGAACCGGACCAGCGGGCGCCGACGATCGGCTTCCGCTGCGCGAAGTCCCTGCGGTAGCCTGGACATCGGCTGTTCTTTGTGCGATACCAATGCGGCTAATGAGGCTTAGGAGGCGGCGATGCTGTTCAACCTCGCAAAGCTTCTGCGGCTCCTGAACTCGGAGGCGGACCCCGGCCAGGTCAGCCTGGCGATCGGGCTCTCGATGGTCATGGGCTTCACCCCGCCCATGAGCCTGCACAATCTGCTCGTCCTGTTCCTGGTCCTGATCCTCCGCGTGAACCTCTCCGCCTTCCTCCTCTGCTGGCCCTTCTTCACCGCCCTCTCCTTCGCGCTGGACCCGCTCTTCCACCGGATCGGCCTGGCGGTCCTGACCGCCCCGGCCCTCGAAGGGCTCTGGACCACGCTCTACAATTCCACGCTCTGGCGGATCGAGCGGTTCAACAACTCGATCGTCATGGGCAGCCTGGTGGTTTCGCTCCTCCTGCTGGTCCCGCTGGTCCTCCTGGTGAACCAGGCGATCCTGCGCTACCGCGAGCAGGTGCTGGCCCGGATCAAGGACACCTGGGTCTTCAAGGCCATCGAGTCGAGCAAGTTCTACGGCTACTACCAGTCCCTCTCCCGGTTCGGAGGCGAGCTGTGAGCCGGTGGATTCGCTGGCCCGGGCTCCTCGCCTTCCTCGCCGTCACGCTCCTCGTCGCCGGCATCTGGCTCCTGGTGGCGGATCGGGTGATCAAGCGGGCGATCGAGGCGACCGGCACGGCGGTCGTCGGGGCCAAGGTGGAGCTGGCCGACGCCGACCTCTCCCTCTTCCCGCTGGGCCTGACGCTCACCGGCCTCCAGGTCACGAACCCGGACGAGCCGATGACGAACGCGGTCCAGGTTGACCGGATGGCCTTCAACATGGACGGGTTGAACCTGCTGCGGCGCAAGGTCATCGTCGAGGAAATGGCCGTGGACGGAGTACGGTTCGGGACGCCCCGCGCCAGCTCGGGCGAAGTCGCCAAGAAAAAGTCGGACTCGGCCGTCTCGAAAGCCCTGGAGACCGCCAAGGCTTCCCTGCCGACCTTCAAGCTGCCCGACGTGAACGAGATCCTGGCCAAGGAGAGTCTGGAGTCCCTGAAGCTGGCCGAGACGCTCAAGGCGGACCTCCAGACCGGGAAGGACACCTGGCAGAAGCAGGTGGCGGCCCTCCCCAACAAGGACAAGCTGAACGACTATAAGAAGCGGATCGAAGGACTCAAGTCCGCCGGCAAGGGCGGCCTCTCCGGCATCCTGGGCGGGGCCAACGAGGTGCTGGCCATCCAGCAGGAGCTGGCCAAGGACGTGGATCGGATCAAACAGACCCAGCAGAGGCTGGAGGGCGACCTGACCCAGCTCCGGAAGCGGATGGACGAGGCGGCCAAGGCGCCCCAGCAGGACTTCGTCCGTCTGAGGGACAAGTACAGCCTCTCGCCGCAGGGACTCTTCAAGGTCAGCGGCCTGTTCCTGGAAGGCCCGATCATGGCCCAGACCCAGAGGGCCCTCACCTGGTACGAGCGGCTCCAGCCCCTTCTGGCCCGCACGGCCGAGCGGAAGGGCGCAGCCGAGGTGGTCAAGCCGGTCCGCGGCAAGGGCGTGGACGTGCGGTTCAAGGAGCGGGCCCCGCTGCCGGACTTCCTCATCCGGACCGCGCAGGTGGGGCTGGTCCTCTCGGTCGGCAACTTGAACGGACAGGTCCGCAACATTACGCCGGACCAGCCGGTGCTCGGCCAGCCGTTGACCTTCTCCTTCAAGGGGGACAAGTTGGAGGGGGTCAAGGCCGTGGCGCTGGATGGGGAATTCAATCGGGTCAATCCGGCCGAGCCGAAGGACTCGGTCTCCGTCAAGGCGCAGGGCTACAAGGTGCAGGAAGTCACCCTCTCCGACAGCAAGGACCTGCCGCTGGCGCTCAAGGACGCTCAGGCGGACTTTTCCGGCCAGGCCGCCCTGCGCGGCAAGGCGCTGAACGCGGACCTCTCCGCCTCGTTCCATTCGATCCGGCTGGCCGGCGCCGCATCGGAAAATCAAAACCCGCTCGCCAAAGCCGTGACGGCGGCCCTGGCGGACGTGAGGGCGACGAACCTCAAGGCCACAGTCACCGGCACCCTCGACCAGTACGACGTGCAGCTCACAACCGACCTGGACCGGGTGCTCTCCGAGGCCGTGGCGAAGCAGATGCAGGCCCAGTTGGCCCGGCTGGAAGGCGAATTGAAATCCGCCATCCTGGCCAAGGCCCGGAAGCCGCTGGAGGACCTGAACGCCCAGTTCGGCGACCTGCTCAACCTGGACAAGGAGCTGACCGCCCGTCTCCAGGAGGCCGCGGGCATCGGGAAGGGGCAGAAAGAGAGTCCCTTGGGCGGGTTCAAGCTGCCGTTCTGATCGAGTGATCTCACAGCCATTGCGTCGACTGAATAGGCATGGACCTCGACACCCTACGCAACCATATCCGGAGGGGTGCGTTTTTTGTCACAGACCATGCGATCACCGAAGGGGTCAAGGATGGCATCACGGTAGCCGACATGATCCGGGTGATCGAGACGGGAAAGATCATCGAGCGTTATCCCGAACGGCATCGGTGTTTGATATATGGCCGTTCGAACGATGGGCTTCCCATCCACGTTGTGATAGACTACCGCGCCAGGAGATCGGTAGATATCGTGACCACGTATGTGCCTCAGAGAGAGCAATGGATAAGAAACCGGGTCCGCAAAAGAAAAAAGCGCTGACGGAGAAGCTTTGCCCCGAATGCGGCACCCCCATGAAACGCGGCCGCACCACGTTGCATTTTGAGCGCGGCGGGTTCTATGCGGACGTGGAAAATGTGTCGGCGCTGCTGTGCGGCCGCTGCGGAACTCGGAGCATTCCCGGGCCTGCGGCGCTAAAGATCAGCCAAGCAATCGATCGGCTTTTCAAAGCCGGCAAAGACTTGGACTCAACCGGTATTTCCTTCCATCGCATGGCTGGCTGAGGGAGCCGCGCACATCGAGCGTCGGCGTCTGCCCAAGCGAGCAAGTCCAGGCTGGTTTCCGTCATTCAAGCCGCTATTCTGAGTCCGCGCGTCAGGCCTTTCGTCCGAGCAGCTTCCTCAACGTCCTCGCGTTGCTGACCGCGTGGCCCTCCGCATCGTTGTTGAAGTACACGAACACGTCGAGCCCGTCCTTCAGGTAGCGTCTGATCTTCTTCGCCTCCTCGGCCAGCTCCGCCTGCGAGTAGCTGGAGGCGAACAGCCGTTCCCGCCCGTGAAACCGCAGGTAGGCGAAGTCGGCCGTGAGCACGTCGCGGCGTGGATAGTCGGGCGAGTCCGCGATGCAGAAGGCCGCATGGTGGCGGCTGAGCAGGCGATAGACCTCTTCGACCAGCCAGGACTCGTGGCGGAACTCGAAGACGAGCCGCACGTCCGACGAGCCCGCCTCCTTCAGAAACGCCGCCAGCCGGCTCTGCTCGCACCGGAAGCTGGGCGGGAACTGCAGCAGGACCGGCCCCAGGTGTGCGCCCAACGAACGGGCGTTGCGCACGAACGTCTCCCAGAGTTCCTCCACCTCCTTGAGCCGCTTCGTGTGCGTGATCAGCCGGCTGGCCTTGACCGAGAAGATGAATTCCTCCGGCACCTGCCCCGCCCACTTGGCGTAGGTCCCCGGCTTGGGCAGGTGGTAGAAGGAGTAGTTGACCTCAGCGGTGGGAAACTCGCGGGCGTAGAACTCCAGATATTGCCGGCTGGGCAGATCCTCCGGATAGAAGGTCCCCCGCCAGCTCGGATAGGTCCAGCCCGACGTGCCGATGAGCAGCCGCGCCATGTCGGTCCCGCCTCTCAGAGGACTGCGTCACCACAATTCTACTCGATCTTCGACCGCTGGAAGAACCTCAGGAAAGGACCCGGCACCTTTTTCAACTAGAGGCCGAGATCGGTCAGCCCCGGATGATCGTCGGGGCGGCGGCCCAGCGGCCAGCGGTACTTGCGGTCGGATTCCTTGATGGGAAGGTCGTTGATGCTGGCGATGCGACGGCGCATGAGCCCGTTGTCGGCGAACTCCCAGTTCTCGTTGCCGTAGGAGCGAAACCAGTTGCCCGAGTCGTCGTGCCACTCATAGGCGAAGCGGACCGCGATGCGCGCCTCGTGAAAGGCCCAGAGCTCCTTGATGAGGCGGTAGTCCAACTCCTTCGCCCACTTGCGCCGGAGAAACTGCACGATCTCCTCGCGCCCTTTTAAAAACTCCGACCGGTTGCGCCACGTGCTGTCCACGGTGTAAGCGAGCGACACCCGTGCGGGGTCGCGCGTGTTCCACGCATCCTCGGCCATGCGCACCTTCTGGATCGCGGCCTCCCTCGTGAAGGGCGGAAAGGGAGGACGCCCACTCTCGCTGCCGGGCATGTCAGGCTCCTTCGTTAGCTTTCGGGTCGAGCGATTCGCCCGAATGAGCGTGGTTCGGCGTAAAACCGCGCCTCAGACCTCCGGAAAAGACTCCAGACTCCCTTTCTGCCTCTTAGCAGCACCACTGTCCAAAGTCAGAGCAAACGGACGCGGAATATGGAGGTTACCCGCGGGCACAACTGTTGGAGTTCTTCGAGATCGTGCGTGCGGGGAATCGGCTGGTCCCGCCAGGCCAGATAGCCTTTCAGGTATTTCTCCACGGCCTGTTGCGCATGAAAACAGGCGGTGTCATACGGTCCCTCGCTCGCCACCGTGCGGCGGGCATCGGCCAGGTCGCTGTCGCCTTGGCGGAACCAGCCTCTGGCCAGCGCCTGCCTATCGTTCATACAAGAGCTTGCCTTCCCGCAGCACCGTGGAGATGAACGCGTTGGGGACCAAGCGCCAGGCGTCGATTTCCTGAGGCGTCCAGACCAGCAGGTCGTTCGCGGGAAAGACCCCGCAGAGGGCACGACGGTACCGGGCGGAGCGGCGCCAGCGCGGCAGGTCGGATTCTTCAACGATGAGCGAGTCCAAATCGCTGTCCGGCCGGGCCGGCCCCCTGGCCCACGACCCAAACAGCACGATTTTCTGCGGCGAGCCGGCGGTGAGGATGCGCCGGACGACCTCAGCCAGCAACTCGTCCGTCACGGCAGGATAGGCAAAGGCTGTCGTCATACGCATTCTCTAGCATATCCCCTCGGCACTGTCCACTTGTCCGACAAGCGCGCCCCGCAGCACGCGCGCCGGCCGCCCCCGCCGCTGAGCATCCGCACCATCCCGGCTCAACATTCTACCCAAACCGGCCACTGAAGGAACATGACCACCAGCCACTCCGTTCACTGCATACAATCCGCCGAAGCTACAGCCTGGGACTGTTGACAAGTCCTCCAAACGCGCAGAGAATCGCCGCATACGATGACTCAACCGCCTCTCAAAGCCTTGCACGCACAGGCCGTGCTGAGCCAGACGAAGATCTCACAATTTTCGCGCCTGTCCAATGACGAACTGATCAAGTCTTTGGAGCCTGGCAAACCCGGTTCACTGAAGGCCCGCGAGGATGGAACAGTGATGGATGGGCATCATCGCCTTCAAGTGCTGCGTGATCGGGGCGTTGACATTGACGCGTTGCCACGCGAGGTCATTCCGAAGAAGGAGCCGCCCTGAAGCGTGGGAGTGAGTTTGTGAGTGCGTCGTTTTATCTGATACCAGGAGCATGGGCTGGACGACTCGCCATTCTCACTCGCCCTCGCGGTGGAGGTTGGCTGGAGGGCGATGTCCGTTCGTGGATGCGTGTCGGGGTGAACACGCTGGTGTCGTTCCTCGAGCCTGGCGAGGAGGCAGAGCTTGACCTCGTCAAAGAAGCTGAACTGTGTCGCACAAACGGCATCGAATTCTACTCGTTCCCCATCGCCGATCGTGGAGTTCCTGCGTCACGCGACAAGACGTTGAACTTGCTAAGGGAACTGGAGCACCGCTTGACTGCCGGAAAGACCGTGGGAATCCATTGTCGGCAGGGGATCGGTCGATCAGCCGTCATCGCGGCATGTCTTCTCATCGCCACAGGCGAGACCGCCGACACCGCGTTTGAGCGAATTAGCCACGTGCGGGGACTGCCGGTTCCGGAGACAGCCGAACAGCGCGAGTGGGTGAATAGTCTTGCGCCTCAAATCAGTGCCGTTCGTCACTGATCAAGGCATACGCGCGGAAGAGTTGCTGCCCGCTGACGACGAGATAAGCCAGGCCTTGTTCAAGAACAAGAAATGGTTGGCAGCCCGGCCTACTTCCCGCAACAAGCGCGCCGGCCACCCCCGCCGCTGAAATTCCCATCTCCGGGAAAAGACTCCTGCTACCTTTCCCACCTCGGTACTTTTCCCACTTAGGACTGCTCTCCGAGCCAGCGGACGAAGTCCCGCGCCCCGTGGAGAAAGGCGACGACTTCGATTTCGGATTCTCGGACTTCATAGATGAGGCGATAAGAATGCACGAAAACTTCGCGGATGGCGGGATTCTGGAGCTCGGGAACCACACGACCGCGCTCGCTCAGCGTCTCGAGTGAATCTGCGAGAGCGAGGGCCGCGTGAAGGATCTTCTGCGCCCCGCCCATCGAGTCTTGAGCGATATAGTCGAGTGCCGCGTCCAGCGCAGCCTGAGCGCTGGGAGCCCACGTTATGCGTCGACGCCGACTTGCCATTTCCGGCGGAGAGCCGCGGCAACCTGCTCATGCGTGACACCCTTTCCCGCGGCGATCTCCGCACGACCCTTTTCAACCTCTTGAACGACATACAGATGATAGAGAACATCATCTAAGCTGCAGTCGTCCGGCAAGCGGTCCAGCAACTCCCTCACGGTTTGTTTTGCACTCATGAAATCTTCCTCCCTGTTGCCACCGATTGTACCTCAGCGGCATCTATAGAGCCACCCTTCCCTTTTCCCCATCGCCCCCGCCATTGCGCTCCCCACCTTCAAGGCGTCGGGCTAACGCTGGGGGTGAGCCGCCGAATTTGCAAGGTCGGCTCCACCCATTGGTTAGGCGGCGACAGTCTATGCACGAAGGACAAATAACGTCGCACCAATGTCAGGATAAAGAGCGTCGCCGTCTTTGATGATAAAACCCTTCCAGGGATTGGTGCTCGTCCTGGCCCAGACAATCACGTCCGGTTTGTCCTCTCTCGCAGTAAGCTCTGCAACCACCGCCTTGGCAACAGCGACGCGACTTGCGAGCGCGACGTCGTCAGACTCCAAGACCAACACTGATTCGCAGCCCGCGCCGCTGGCGGCCTGCAACTTGTGACATTTGTTGGCGAGCGACCGTCGAATACTCTCGCGTCTCTGCTGTTGTCGGTCGCCAACTAGCCCTTGCATGACAAGCAATTGGCTTCCATAGTCGCAGTCCCGGTGAAGGGTGACCTCAAAGGGCACTCCGGTCGGCGTGGCTGAGATTTCGCATTTCCCTGCAGGTCCGGTTCCCTCTTCGGGATCCAGCGCCGCAGCGTGGTCTATGATCCAGGTCGCTAGAGCAGCCCGCACCTGCTCATGGTTAGCCGCGGCTACGTGCACGGCTCCGACGTCCACGGTCAAGAAATAGACGCCAGGGAGCTTGCCGTTCAGTTGAGCTTCCAATGGCCCCAGGAGATAAGCGAAATGCTTTCCCTCAGCTATCTGATTTGGAAAGCTCTCGATGCGGGTGTGCTCCACCGCGAACCGAATGGTGGCCGTGTGGTAGATGCACTCGACAGCCGGCCGATCCCGGACCACAGCATCGATTCCCTCAATCCTCACAATTTGCTCCGACCGGCGATCGGCTAAATACTTCGCCACTGCGCCACATATTGCTCGTTCGTTCTTGGGCTCGGTCTTGGCCATGTTGGTCGGATCACTCTCGCCTCACCTAACGGTGCGGCTCAGCCGGTGGAGCGAGCGCTCCGAGTCGCAGACTGGTGCAACTGGAAGTTAGACCGGTCACGAGATGGTTATTTGCACACGAACGTGATTGTTGCGACACCGTTCGCCGGAAAGGCCCACTCAGACTTGATGTCTGTGACAGTGATCTTCTTGCCAAGCGAATCGCACTTCGCGTTTGCGTTCCTGAGCACCATTTCACGTGCTCCAGTGATGCCACCTCGGGCTGGGGACGCGTTGGCGGAAACCTGGTACATGTCCTCTCCAACCTTTAGCGCCTCTGATTGCCACGCGCAGGCCGACGATGCAAGGCATGCAATCGTTAAGAAATAGGGCCAAGCGATAGTTGCCAGCCGCCCGAAAAAAGCACCTGTGGGGCCCACTGTCATGATCACCTCCGCTGCCTAACTATTAAGTGAACCGCTCGGTCTCTTGGGATACACACGCGGTCTATCCCGCACTGAATCGTCTCCATGCCTACGAGAAACGTCCGCAATATCCGCCCCTTGTACGACTTTGTCAAGATGCCGCAGGCTGGGATAGACGGCGAAGCCGGGCGGTGTATCCAGCTATTGGCCCGCAGTATATCCAGCCATCAACTCCACACAGATGGCCTGGTCGGAGGCGGTCAGAAGGGAGATACGGGGACCGCGACTTTGTGTGGAGCTTCGTGTCAACTTGCCCGGGTGGGCTGGTTCAAAACGGACTGACCGGATGGGCTATGGAGGCGGACGGCAGGCGGGCGCGGGATGTCGGAGCGCCGAAAGGGTGCCGGGCGCCGTTCTAATATTCCGATGAGGCGACCGGCCAACGGTAAGGCCGGGAACAGCCGTGGCTGCTCAACGCATCATGACCGCATCACCCATTGCAATCGAAGAGCAACGGGTACCCGGCTGCCCGCCGTTCGTCAGCCGCATAGTTGACGTGAGGGTTCGGAAAAGAAGTTACGCGGCGGCCTTGGCGGATGGGCCGGCCCCACCGCAGGGCTCATGATGCGCCTACATCGAAGAACCGCTGAGCCGCGTCCAGGAATTCACGGGCCTGGTCGATCCGCTTGGTCACGGATTCCTTGTCGAAGGATACATCCACATCGTAGTCTCCGCGCAGGCGGTCAGCGAAGGCATCCAGGAGCCAACGATGGTATTTGGGGTCCAAGAGTCCCGTTTTGGCAAAGGCCTCTCCATATGCCGCGTGAACGCTGGCGTGCTTGCGATAGCGTAGGTCCCGCTCTCTGAGCAGCGCTTGAGCCGCATGCAGCATCGCGTAGTAGCAGCGTCCCGCGGCGGATTCATAGTCCCTTTCCCGCAGAAGACTCTCCGCCGCCCGCAGTGTGCGAGCCGCCTTCTCCAGGAACTTACGGGCCTCGTCTTTCATGCAGGAACCGCTTCCTCTCGGACATTGAGGAAGAAGTTCGTCTGGTCCGTCTGCCAGCGCTGCTCCGAGGCGAACACCCGGCTGATCGTGACGCCGGACCTCAACGACAGCGTCGAGACCACCTCGCCGGTCCGGTCGATCTCCTGTGAGTAGTTGTCCACGCGGTCCAGGACGATCAGCACATCCATGTCTGACGCTTCGTCAGCCTCGCCACGGGCATAGGAACCGAAGAGATACACTCCCCTGAGCCTCGCTCCATAGAGCTGCCCAAGATGCTCTTTCAATTCCTTCAAAAGCCGTTGAATATGCTCGCTCACGTGTTTACCCTCTCCCGTCGGTTGACTTCCATACCTGCAACCGCAGGGTTCCGGATGCGGAAGACTTCGGGAATCGAATGATGAGGATCAGGCTACTTTTTATGGAGCCTCGTGTCAACTTGCCAGGGGTGTACCTGGATTCAGAGCGACTGGAACGGATGGGGTACGCGACGCGAGGAATAACGAGCGTCACGTTTGCGCACGCCGGCGAGTTGGTGAGCCGGCCGGGTCTTGGAGGCGGACGGCATGGCGGGCACGGGATGTCGGAGCGCCGAAAGGGTGCCGGGCGCCGTTCTGTTATTCCAGTGAGGCGACCGGCCAACGGTAAGGCCGGGAACAGCCGTGGCTGCTCAACGCATCATGACCGCATCACCCATTGCAATCGAAGAGCAACGGGTACCCGACTGCCCGCCGTTCGTCAGCCGCGTCAGTTTTGATGGACTTCGGAAGGTACGTGAACAGCCGCGCATTCAGCGGAAAGGACAAGGGAGGTGAGCGGGCCTGGTCTTACGACGCGGTTTTGGCCGACTTGCCGGACCGGAGGTACTGGTCCACCGCCGCGGCCATCTTGCGTCCTTCGGCGATGGCCCACACGATCAGCGAGGCGCCCCGGCGCACGTCGCCGCCCGCGAAGACCCCGTCCACGCTGGACATGTAGTTGCCGTCCGTGGCCACGTTGCCCCGCGCGTCGTACTTCACGCCCAGACTGTCCAGCAGCCCCAGCTTGACCGGGCCGGTAAAGCCCATCGCGAGCAGGACTAAATCCACGTCCATCTCGAACTCGGTGCCGGGGACCGGCACGAACTTGCCGTTCTCGAAGGAGACCCGGTGCGCGTGCAGCTTGGTGACATGCCCGTTGTGGCCGGAGAACTTGGTCGTCGAGACGCTCCACTGCCGGTCGCAGCCCTCCTCGTGGGCGT
>JBFLWP010000025.1 GCA_040757595.1 Nitrospirota bacterium
CGTGACACCGTCGAGGATCTGGTCCGGAAGGGACGCGATCTGGAAGAGCTGGTCCTCGCGCGCGCCGTGCGTCTGCACGTCGAACGGCGCGTGCTGGTCTACGGCAAGAAAACGGTCGTCTTCGATTAACCAGAAAAAAAGAGGCGGGGGTCCGATCGGCACATCGGAGCCCCGCCTGAGGCCCGGATCATCCGCGAACCGTCGCGGACGATCGGGGCCAGCCGCCACCCCCGCGTCAGCTCTCGCGATGGTGGCGCAGCATCTTCTCATGCTCCGCCTTTTCCTTCTCCCGTTGCTCAGGGGTCAGGAGCGCCGCGGCGTCCCGCCTCGCCTTGATCGCCGCCATGCGGAGCCCCACGGCCAGTTCTTCCCGTTGCTTCAGCTTCGCTTCGATCGTCGCGAGCTCCGTCTTCTCGTCCTTCACGAGCGAGGCCAGCTCCCGCTCCGCGACCTGGATCTCCGCCTCCGCCCTGATGCGGGTGCGGTCCAGGTCCAGCCGGAGGGCTTGGAGCTTGGCGACCTGCTCGTCCGTCAGGCCGATCTCCTTCTGGTGCCTCAGGAGGTGTCGCAGGTAGTGGCCGGCGCCCCCGTGATGCCCCATCAGGCGATGGGTCTCGTGCCCGTCCCCCTTTCCGTACCCATGTCCCTCATCGGCCCAAGCCGGCTGTCCGCCGAGTCCCAGGGCGAGCAGCAGGGCCATCAATCCGATTGCCGGTGGCTTCTTCATGGTTTCCCCCTTCCTTCTTGTTCGGCGCTCACACTGAGACCGAGATGAACAGGGACGCGCCCCTGCGGTTGACCAACAGGAGCACGCGCTGGTCCTTCTTGAGGCCTCCGGCGATCCGCTCGAAGTCCTTCACCGACTTGACCGGCTGCCGGTTGATCTCCCGGATCACGTCCCCCGGCAGGACTCCGGCCCGGTCGGCCAGGCTGCCCGGCGCCACGTTGACCACGACGACGCCCTGGGTCTTGGCGTTGAGACCCAGCTCGCGCGCCGACCGCTGGTCCAGGCTCTGCACATCCAAGCCGGCCAGCGCATGGTCGGTGCCGGACTCAGCTTTGGCGACCTTCACCGGACCTGGCTGCTCGCCGACCGTGACGGTCAATTCGACCTTGTGGCCGTTGCGGACGACCGTGACCGGCGCCTTGGTCCCGACCGGCGTCCTGGTCACTCGCTGCTGGAGCGCCCTCGCGTCCTCGACCGGCGTCCCCTGGTAGGCGACGATCACGTCCCCCTGCTCGAGGCCGGCCCGCTCCGCCGGGCTGTCCTCGGCCACGTCGCCCACCAGCGCGCCCTTCGGCTCTTTCAGGTGGAAGGATTTGGCCAGCTCCTGGGTCAGGTCCTGGATGCCGACACCCAGGTAACCGCGCACGACCTTGCCGGTGGCGACCAGGCTCTCGTAGATCGGCTTGGCCATGCTCACCGGCACGGCAAAGCCCACGCCCTGGTAGCCGCCCGTCTGGGAGATGATGGCCGTGTTGATCCCGACCAGCTCGCCCGAGCCGTTGACCAGGGCTCCGCCGGAGTTCCCCGGATTGATCGCCGCGTCGGTCTGGATGAAGTCCTCGTACTGCGTGATCCCCATCCGGCCCCGGCCCAAGGCGCTCACGATGCCCAGCGTGACCGTGGAGTTGAGCCCGAAGGGATTCCCCACGGCCAGCACATATTCCCCGACCCGGAGCTTGGAGGAATCGCCCCAGGCGACGATCGGCAGGTCCTTCGCCTCCACCTTGATCACGGCCAGGTCGGTCTTGGGATCGGTGCCCACGACCTTGGCCCGGAACTCCCGCTTGTCCGGCAGCGTGACGGTCAGCTCGCCGGCCCCCTCCACGACGTGGTTGTTGGTCAGGATGTAGCCGTCCGGCGAGACGATCACGCCGGAGCCCATTCCGCCCGGACGGGGCTCCATCGGCCCTTGCGGTCCGCGGAAGCGCGGCCCCTCGGGTCCCCAGGGGAAGCCGAAGAACTCTTCCATCCGGTCCCGGAGATCGCGCTGGTCGCGCCCCGGCATGGGCATGGCCGCCGTGATGTTCACGACGGCGGGCGTGACCGACTGGGCGATCTCGGCGAACCCCGGTCCCAGTTTGGACGGCGGCGTGGCGGTCGTGGCCGCGGGCGTCGCCGCGATTCCCGACGCGTGGGATATGACCGATTCACCGGCCCAAAACGATGCAGCCACAAGCAGGGCCAGGCCGGCGATGACCCCCAGCTTGCGGGAAACCGACGAGTTCATGATGCCCTCCTCCTTTTCACGGATGGTCCGTTCTCCCAACTGACGGTCAGGAGCGTAACAAGCCAAGATGAAGGGAGGATTAGGGGGGAATTAAAAGTGTCTAATGGGGAGCCGGCTCAGCCGGCGAGCGGCAGGGTGAGCGTGAAGCGGGAGCCTTTGCCGACCTGGCTCTCGACCTCGATCAGGCCCCGATGGGCCTCCGCGATCCACTTGCAGATGGAAAGGCCCAGCCCCGTGCCCCGCTTGTCGTGGGCGCGGGCCGTCTCGGTCCGGTAGAACCGGTCGAAGATGCGGGCCTGCTCCTCCGGCGCGATGCCGATGCCGGAGTCGGCGACGGTGAGCCGGGCCCTGTCCCGGTCCCTCGCGAGCATCAGCTCGACCGTCCCGCCGACCTGGGAGTATTTCACCGCGTTGTCCACGAGGTTGAGGATCAGCTCGTGCAACCGCAGCTCGTCCCCCGAAACCGTACAGGACTCCGCCCGGGGGATGGTCACCTGGACCTGTTTGTCCTGGCCCAGGACCGCCGCCTGCCGCTGCACGTCCTCCAGCAGCGCCTCGAGCCGGACCGGCTTGCATGCCAGCTTCACCTCGCCCAGGTCCGCGCGGGAGAGGAACAGCAACTCGTCCACGATCCGGGCCATCCGGTCGATTTCCTCGAGCGCGCTCTCCAGCACGAGCCGGTAGTCCTCCGCCGAGCGGGGCCGCCGCAGGGCCAGCTCGGCTTCGCCCTTCAGCACCGTGAGCGGCGTCCGCAGCTCGTGGGAGGCGTCGGCGCTGAACCGGCGGATCTGCTGGAACGAGGCGTCCAGCCGGGCGATCATCTCGTTGAAGGTCGCGGCGAGCCGCCCGATCTCGTCCCGGGCGGACGGAACGGCGAGCCGCTGGCTCAAGTCTCCCGCCGCGATCCGCCGGGCCGCTTCCGTCACCGCCTCCACGGGCCGCAGGGCCCGTCCCGCCAGGAACCAGCCGCCGGCCAGCGCGACCAGCAGCGCGACCGGCGTCGCGAGCAGGAAGACGGCCAGCAGGCGTCGCAGGGTGTGCTCGATCGGGTGCATCGAGGTGCCCACCTGCACGATGTTGACCAGGGTCCCGCCGCGCCGGATCGGCACGGAGAGGAGGCGGACGGGGGACTCCCCCTTGAAGCGCGCGGACTCGAACGTGGACTGGCCCACGAAGGCCGCTTCCAGGGCGGTCCGGCTCAGGGGAACGTCCAGCCGCTTGGCGTTGCGCGACTGGATCGTGATCTTGCCGGCGGGGCTGAAGATCTGGAAAAACTTGTCCACCACCGCCAGCTCGGGAAAGTCCTCGCTCAGGTCTTCGAAGGGGAGCGAGGGACCGATGCCCCGCTGCTCCACGGCCTGCACGGCCGCCGTCGCCGCCTTTTCGAGGGCATGGTCGAGCTGCTCCCGCAGGCCGCGGGCCATCACCATGTACAGAAGCACGGCGAAGGCCAGCAGGGTCAGCAGGAGAGCCGACCCGTACCAGAGCGTAAGGCGGCCGCGCAATGAAAGCCCGGAGCTTATAGCTGATGGCGTATGGCCGGAGTCCGGAACCGGTCTGAACCATAAGCTATACGCCATAGGCTATTCGCTCCCGCTCCTGAGCATGTAGCCGCTGCCCCGGACCGTCTGGATCAGCTTGCGTTCGTGGCCCCGGTCCACCTTGTTGCGCAGGTAGTTGACGTAGACGTCGATGACGTTCGTGAAGGTGTCGAAGTCCAGGTTCCAGACGTGCTCCGCGATCATCGGCCGCGTGAGCACCCGCCCGGCGTTGCGCATGAAGTATTCGAGCAGCGCGTACTCCTTCGCCGTGAGATCGATCTTCTTGCCGCACCTCGTCACCTCGCGCGTGGCGGGGTTCAGGATCAGGTCCTCGACCTGCAGCACCCCGGTCGCCTCGCCGGACCCGCGCCGGAGCAGGGCCCGGACGCGGGCGAGCAGCTCGTCGATCGCGAAGGGCTTGGTCAAGTAGTCGTCGGCGCCCGCATCCAGCCCCTTGACCTTCTGGTCCACCTGCGAGCGGGCGGTGAGGATCATGACCGGCGTCCGGACCTGCTCCTTGCGGAGCGAGGCGAGCACCTCCAGGCCCGAGCGGCCGGGGAGCATCAAGTCCAGGATGATGAGGTCGTAGCTGCCGGTCAGCGCCTGGTCCAGGCCCTGGGCGCCGTCGGCGCAGAGGTCCACCGCGTAGCTCTCCTCCTCCAGCGCCCGCCGGATGAAAGAAGCGACCTTGGCTTCGTCTTCGACGACGAGAATCCTCATGGTCACCGCCTGGGATTATAGCAGAGGCCGGGGGGCCGCTTGCGGGCGGGTACCGCGCCTCCGTATACTACGGCTCCAATCACCGGCCGGCTCCCACGGCGGCCACGCGGTGCACAGGCAACCGGCGGTACTCATGGAGGGCCCTCTGCAGACAGCGTCCTCCAAGCGCACACGACGGCTGGTCCCGTCCCTCTCCCGTGCCCGCGACATCCTGCGGCTGGTCTTCCAGGAGGGCGGGCCGGGCTTCTGCCAGTTCGCCCTGAACACGGCCTGCAACGCCAACTGCGGCTTCTGCAATTTCGCCCTGGACCGTCTGCCGAAAGAGCAGTGGGAGTTCGTGGAGCGGCAGGGGGCCCTGGACGCCCTGGCCATTCTCCACCGAGAAGGGGTTCGCTACCTGGTCTTCACCGGCGGGGAACCCACCCTGCATCCCGACCTCGTCACGTTCGTGCGACGGGCCGCCGGGCTCGGCATGAACGTCATGCTGGTGACCAATGCCGGCCTGCTGAAGCCGCAGAAGATTCGCGAGCTCGCCGAGGCGGGCCTGTCCAGCTTCATCATCTCGATTGACGCCGCGTCGCGCGAGGCGCACGAGCGCAACCGGGGGCTCCCCGGCGTCTGCGACCGGATCCGTCGCGCGAACGAGATGATCGAGGAGCTCGGCCTGCACGCCACAGCCTCGGTCACCATGAGCCGGCTCGTGGACTACGAGGCCCTGCCGGAGTTCCTGGAGGCGCTGGGCTTTGCATCGGTCGTCTTCTCCTACCCGCTCACGTCCCTGTCGTCCAACTTCCTGGGGTTCTCGGATTCGCCGCTCGTCAACCAGAACAAGCAGGAGCTCCTGGACGCCTATGAGAGAGTGAAGGGTTTGAAGAAGCGGTTCCGCGTCGTCAACCCGACCCTCTCTCTCGACGAAATGCAGCGGTTCCTCCGCGGGGAGGCGCAACGGTATCCATGCATCGCCGGGTACCGGTTCTTCTTTCTCGACTGGAAGCTCATGCTGTGGCGCTGCCACGCCTGGGACAAGCCCATGTGCTCGATCTACGAATTCGACCGTTCGAAGCTGGTGCGCGACGGCTGCACCAAGTGCATGATCAACTGCTATCGCGACACCAGCCTGATGCAGCACATCGCCGTGTCGGTTCACGACGCGTACGTGTCAATTCAAGGAGGAAGGCTGCGGGACGCGGTGGGGGCCCTGACGAGGCCCGGCAACCTCGCGTCCATCCGGGCCGTGCTGGAGGAGCTGCCCTGGATCGTGCGGTTCTGACCGTGCAATCCGTTATTTCGGCGGGAAGCGCGTGATCGTGACCGGCGCGTAGGAGAGCGCGGGGCCCTCGGCCGTGCGCCGGGCGAGCGTGTGCCTGAGCCAGTTGGCGTCGTCGCGAGTGGGGAAGTCCGAGCGGTAGTGGGCCCCGCGGCTCTCCTCGCGGGCCAGGGCGCCGGCCACGATGGTCTCCGCCACCTCTAAAAGCGACTGGAGCTCCAGGGCCTGGATCAGGTCGGTGTTGAAGACCAGCCCGTGGTCCTGGAGGTGGAGGAAGGCCGCTCTGGCCTTCAGCTCCCGGACCTTCTCGCTCGCCTCGTCCATGGATTTCCTGGTCCGGAAGATGCCCAGGTTCAGGCTCATGACCCGGCCCAGCTCTTCGCGCAGTTGCCAGGCGCGCCAGGAGCCCCTGCTCTCCATGAGCCGGCGGATCCGCTCTCCCTCGGCGAGCAGCGTCCGGTCCGAGACGGCGCGGGGGGGAACGCCGCCGACGGACTCGGCGGCTCTCGTTCCGGCCCGCCGGCCGAAGACGATCGTTTCGAGGAGCGAGTTCCCCCCCAGCCGGTTCGCCCCGTGGACGCTCACGCAGGCGCACTCGCCCGCCGCGTAGAGGCCCGGCAGTTCGGTCTCCCCCCACTGGTTGGCCCGCACCCCGCCCATCTGATAGTGGGCGCCGGGCCGGACCGGGATCGGGGATTCCACCGGGTCCACGCCGGCGAACTCGATCGCGAGCTGTCGGATCTGCGGCAGTCGCTCCTCGATCCTGGCCCGGCCCAGGTGCCGGAGATCCAGGAGCACGCAGCCGTCCACCCCGCGCCCTTCCAGGATTTCCTGGCCGATCGCGAGCGAGACGGTCGAGCGGGTGGCCAGCTCCATCTGCTCCGGCGCGTAATTCTTCATGAACCGCTCGCCCAGCGTGTTGAGCAGGTAACCGCCCTCGCCCCTGGCCCCTTCGGTGATCAGGATGCCCGTGTCCTTCAGAGTCGTGGGGTGGAACTGGACGAACTCCATGTCCTCCAGCGGCACCCCGGCCCGGTAGGCCAGGGCCATCCCGTCGCCGGTGTTGATCACCGCGTTCGTGCTCGTGAGGAAGACGCGGCCGCTCCCGCCCGTGGCCAGGATGACGGCTTTGGCGCCGATGACGTGCAGGCCGCCCTGCTTGAGGTCCCAGGCGACGACCCCGCGGCAGGCTCCGCCCTCGACGATCAGGCTGGTCGCGTACCATTCCTCGTAGACGAAGACGTGGTGCTTGAGGAGCTGCTCGTACATCACGTGGAGGAGCGCGTGGCCGGTACGGTCTGCGGCGTAGCAAGTGCGCACGGCTCCGGCCCCGCCGAACGGGCGCTGCGCGATCCGGCCCCGCTCGTCCCGGCTGAAGATGACGCCCATGCGCTCCAGCTCCAGGATGTCACCCGGGGCTTCCCGGCACATGGCCTCGATCGCGTCCTGATCGCCCAGGTACAGGCCACCCTTGGCCGTGTCGAAGGCATGTTGCTCCCAGGAATCATGCTCCCCGATGGCGGCGTTGATGCCGCCCTGGGCGGCGACCGAGTGGCTGCGGACCGGATGGACTTTCGAGAGGACCGCCACGTCCAGGTGGGGTCGGTGGGCGAGCGCGGCGAGGGAAGCCCTCATGCCGGCCAGGCCGGCTCCGACGATGAGGATGTCGTGGACTTTCATGCGGCCGGCCGGGGGATCTGGCTGGAGGGCCGCCGGCTACGGCCAGGGTCTGCACGCATGGCCACATGATGGCGGAAGCGGGAGGATTTCGCAAGGAGGGTGCCATGTCAGACGCCTTCACCCGGAGGAGGAGTTATGATATACCGGTGGCCGCTGGAAGACGTGCCCCGACCCTGTTGATCCATTCTCGCAAGGAGCCAAGGACCGGACCATGGATGCCAAGGACCTGCTGAGCCAGACCGACCGTTTCGTCACCCGGCACCTGGGCCCGACCGACGCCGACATCCAGGAGATGCTGGCGACCCTCGGCCTCCAGTCGCTCGACGCCCTGATCGAGGCCACGGTGCCGGAGGAGATCCGGCTGAAGAGGCGCCTGGCGCTCGATGCCCCGCTGGGCGAATTCGAGGCGCTGGCCCGGTTGCGGACCTTGCACGACCGGAACCAGATCTTCCGCTCCTTCATCGGGCTGGGCTATTACGACTGCATGACCCCGCCGGTTATCCAACGGAACATCCTGGAGAATCCCGGATGGTACACCCAGTACACCCCCTACCAGCCGGAGATCGCCCAGGGCCGGCTGGAGGCGCTGCTCAACTTCCAAACCATGGTGGCGGACCTGACGGGCCTGCCGCTGGCGAACGCCTCCCTCCTGGACGAGGCGACGGCTGCCGCTGAGGCCATGACCATGTGTCTGCGGATCGCGCACCACGAGGCCGGGGAGAGTCAAACGAAGATCGGTTTCTTCGTGGCGGACGACTGCCATCCCCAGACGATCGCGGTCATGCAGACCAGGGCCGAGCCCTTAGGCATCAGCCTGCACGTGGGCCGGTCGGATCGGGTCGAGTTCGGCGGCCTCTTCGGGCTCCTGCTCCAATATCCGGCCACGGACGGGGCGGTGCGCGACTATGGCTCGCTGATCGCCAAGGCCCATGCAGCGGGGGTGAAGGTCGTGGTCGCGACCGATCTGTTGGCCCTGACGTTGCTCAAGCCGCCGGGCGAGCTCGGTGCGGACATCGCCGTCGGTTCCAGCCAGCGGTTCGGCGTGCCGCTCGGCTTCGGCGGCCCCCACGCGGCGTTCCTCGCCACCAAACAGGACTATGTCCGCCAGATGCCCGGCCGGCTCGTCGGGGTGTCGTGCGACGCGGCGGGGAAGCCGGCCTTGCGGCTGACCCTGCAGACCCGCGAGCAGCACATCCGGCGCGAGAAGGCCACCAGCAACATCTGCACGGCGCAGGTCCTGCTGGCGGTCATGGCCAGCATGTACGCGGTCTATCACGGGCCGGAGGGGCTCAAGCGGATCGCGGAGCGGGTGCACGGCCTGGCCTGCCTGCTGGCGGAAGGCCTGCGCCGGCTGGGCTGCGAGGTCGGGCGCGAGCCCTTCTTCGACACGGTGTCGGTCCGGCCGGCAGCCAAGGATCGGACCGAGGACGTGCTGGCCCGCGCGGCCCGGAAACGGATCAACCTGCGGCGCTTCGCGGACGGCTCGCTCGGCATCGCCTTGGACGAGGTCACGACGGCGGACGATCTTCAGACGCTTTGGGAAATTTTCGCGGCCGATCGGCCGCTGCCGTTCAAGGCGGAGGACCTGGCCGGAACCCCGCCCACGTCGTTGCCGCCAGCGCTGGCCAGAACCAGCAAGTACCTGACCCACGAGGTCTTCAACCGGTACCACTCCGAGCACGAGATGCTCCGGTACATCCACCGGCTCCAGGCGCGCGACCTCTCGCTGGTCCATTCCATGATCTCGCTGGGCTCCTGCACGATGAAGCTGAACGCCACCGTGGAGATGATTCCGGTCACCTGGAAAGGCTTCGGCCGTCTCCATCCGTTCGCCCCGGAAGAGCAGACCCAGGGGTACCAGGAGCTCTTCACGCAACTGGAACGGTGGCTGGCCGAGATCACCGGCTTCGCTGCCGTGTCGCTCCAGCCGAATGCGGGGGCGCAGGGGGAATATGCGGGCCTGCTCGTCATCCGGGCCTATCACAAGGATCGCGGCCAGGGTCAGCGGAACGTCTGCCTGATTCCCGTCTCGGCCCACGGGACGAATCCGGCCAGCGCGGCCATGGCCGGGCTCACGGTCGTGCCCGTCGCCTGCGACGCCAGGGGGAACGTGGACCCCGCGGACCTGGAAGCCAAGGCCAAGCAGCATCGGGACAGGCTCGCCGCGCTGATGATCACCTATCCCTCCACGCACGGAGTCTTCGAGGAGGGGATCACGCGGGTCTGCGCGATCGTGCACGAGCACGGCGGGCAGGTGTACATGGACGGGGCCAACATGAACGCCCAGGTTGGGCTCTGCCGGCCCGGGGACATCGGCGCCGATGTCTGCCACCTGAACCTGCACAAGACCTTCTGCATTCCGCACGGGGGCGGCGGGCCGGGCATGGGGCCGATCGCGGTGGCGGCCCACCTCGCCCCGTTCCTTCCGGGCCATCCGCTGCGCAAGGTCGGCGGGGCCAAGGCGATCGGACCGGTCGCGGCGTCGCCCTACAGCAGCGCGAGCATCCTGCCGATCTCCTGGGTCTACATCGCCCTGATGGGGGGCGAAGGGCTGACCAAGGCGACCACGGTGGCGATCCTGAACGCCAACTACATGGCCAGGCGGCTGGAGAAGCACTTCCCGGTGCTCTACACGGGGAGGAAAGGCTTCGTGGCCCACGAGTTCATCGTGGACGTGCGGCACTTCAGGGAGACGTCCGGCGTGGAGGTCAACGACATCGCGAAGCGCCTCATGGACTTCGGCTTCCACGCGCCGACCATGTCCTTCCCGGTCGCGGGCACCCTGATGATCGAGCCGACGGAGAGCGAATCGAAGATCGAGCTGGACCGGTTCTGCGACGCGATGATCGCGATCCGCGGGGAGATCCAGGAGATCGTGGAGGGGCGCCTGCCGCGCGACAACAACCAGCTCAGGCACGCGCCGCACACGGCCCAGGCCGTCGCCGCGACCGACTGGCCCCACCCGTACAGCCGCGAGCAGGCGGCGTTCCCCACCCCCTGGGTGCGCGAGCACAAGTTCTGGCCGGCGGTCGCGCGCATTGACAACGCCTACGGCGACCGGAACCTCTTCTGCACCTGCCCGCCGCCGGACAGCTACCAATAGCAAGACGAGATCATGGAATCAGATCCGGTTCCCGGCTTGAATCGCAGGGCCTTTCTCGTCCGAACCGGTCTGTTCCTCGGCGCGGGCGCACTGGCGGGAACTCTCCCCGCCCTGAGCCGGCCCGCCTCGGCCGCGCCGCCCCAGCTCGACACCTGGGAGGCGGTCCGGGACCAGTTTCTCCTCTCGCGCGACTTCGTCCACATGACCGGCTTCCTCCTGGCCTCCCATCCCACACCGGTCCGGGAGGCCATCGAGCGGCACCGGCGCGGGCTCGACGAGAACCCGGCCCACTACTGGGCCGACAACGAAGAGCGGTTCGAAGCCGACGTGCTCCGCGCCGCCGCCGACTATCTGGGCGTGTCCCCGCTGGATATCGCCCTGACAGACAGTACGACGATGGGGTTGGGCCTGCTCTACGGCGGGCTCGCGCTGCGCGAAGGGCAGGAGGTCCTGACGACGACCCACGACCACTACTCGACGCAGACCTCGCTCCAGTTGCGCGCCGAGCGGACCGGCGCCTCGATCCGGACCGTCCCCCTGTACCGGGACCTGAAGACAGTCTCGAAGGAGGAGATCGTCGCGACGCTGGTCGGGCACATCCGCCCGCAGACCCGCTACGTCGCGGTCACCTGGGTCCATTCGAGCACGGGCCTCAAGCTCCCGATCAGGGAGATGGCCGAGGCGCTGAAGCGGATCAACGTCTCCCGCGCCGAAGGGGACTTGGTGCTCCTCTGCGTGGACGGAGTGCACGGATTGGGAGTCGAGGACGTGCGGATGGAGGATCTGGGCTGCGACTTTTTCGTCGCCGGCACCCACAAGTGGCTGTGTGGCCCGCGCGGTACGGGCCTGGTCTGGGGCCGTCCTGAAGCCTGGTCCCTCGCCCAGGCGACGATCCCCACGTTCAACATGGACGCCTACCGGATCTGGATGCAGGAGCCTCCGAAGGAAAAGGTCTCCCAGGCCGCGCGCATGACTCCCGGCGGCTTCCACTCCTTCGAGCACCGGTGGGCTTTGGGCGAGGCCTTCCGCTTCCACCTCGCCGTCGGCAAGGCCAGGATCGAGGCGCGCATCCACGCGCTCAACCGGCAACTGAAGGAGGGGCTGGCGAGGATCAAGGGCGTCACGTTGCACACGCCCATGGCCGAGGACCTGTCGGCCGGCATCGTCTGCTTCGAGCTGGCCGGTTGGAAGCCGGACAAGGCGGTGGAGGCCCTCCGCCGACGCCGGATCATCGCCAGCGAGACCCCCTACGCCGTGAAATACATCCGCCTGGCCCCGAGCCTCCTGACTTCGCCGGAGGAAGTGGACAAGACGCTGGAGGCGATCCGGGCGATGGCCGGGTAAGCGGCCCTGGAGGGAGGGACCGGTTCAGACGGGCCGTTGTCGCAGGTAAACGGATTGCAGGCCGACGATCGTCTTGGCGTCCCGGATGGTCCCGTCGCGGATCAGCTCGATCGCCTTCTCCAGCGGTATCTCAACCACCTCGAGGACCTCGTCGTGGTCCAGCCGCTGCTGGGTTTTCGTGAGCTCTGTGGCCTTGAAGAGGTGCATGACTTCGTCGGTGAACCCCGGCGCGGTGAAGAAGGTCTCGAGCCGCTCGATCCGTTCCGCCCGGTACCCGATTTCTTCCTCGATCTCCCGCTCGGCGCAGGCGCGCGGGTCCTCGCCCGGATGCAGCTTGCCGGCGGGGATCTCGTAAATGAAGCCTCCGGCGGCCAGCCGAAACTGCCGGATCAGCACGACGGTCCGTTCGTCCTTCATCGGCACGACCGCCGCCGCGCCCGGATGCCGGACGATTTCGAGCTCGACCGTGGCCCCGTTGGGCAGTTCCACGGTTTCCAGGTTGAGCGTCAGCACCCGGCCCTTGAAGATGTTCTTGATGCTCATGAGCTAGAGGCACGAGGCGCGTGACGCGTCTCCCGTGGCTCGTCTCTCGTCGTTCATCAGACGCTTCACGCATCGCGAGCGACGTTTCTTCGTCGCCCCAGCCACCGCCCGCCCCTTGCCCCTAGCCTCGCACCTGCGCAAGGCTACGCCTTGCGCTTGTAGAACGGCGGCTTGACGACCTGGGCCGGGACGAGGCGGCCGCGGATGTCAACGGTCATGGCAGACCCGACGCCGGCGAGGGAGGGAGGCAGGTAGCCGAGCCCGATGCCCTTCTGCAGAATCGGCGACAGGTTGCCGCTGGTCACCTCCCCGACCTGGCGGCCGTCAGCCAGGATCTTGAACCCGTGTCGGGGCACGGCCTTTTCGAGCAGCTCGAAGGCGGCCAGCCGTCTGGCCGAGCCTTGGCTCTTCTGCCGCCACAGGGCCTCGCGTCCGATGAAGTCCCCCTTCTCGAAGCTCACTACCCAGTCCGCACCGGCCTCGATCGGCGTCGTGTCTTCGGAAATGTCGTTGCCGTAGAGCAGGTAGGCCATCTCCAGACGCAGGAGGTCCCGCGCGCCCAGCCCGGCCGGCTTCAGCCCGGCCGCCTTACCCACCGCGAGCAGCTCGGTCCAGAGGGCCAGGGCGCGGCCGGCCGGGACGTAGAGTTCGTAGCCCAACTCGCCCGTGTAGCCGGTGCGGGTGATGAGCAAGGGAGCCCCGGCCAGGGTCGCCTCCAGACAGTGCCGCGGCTTCAGATCCTCGATCCGGCTCAGGCCCAGGTCGGCCAGGACTTTCCGGGAGGCGGGGCCCTGGAGCGCCAACTGCGCGAGTGTCCCCGACTTATCCTCGATCCGCAAGTCCACGCGTCCGGTCGCTTGCTCTTTCAGCCAGGCCAGGATCTTCTCCCGGTTTGAGGCGTTGACGCAGAGCAGGTACTCGTCCGCCTTGAGCCGATATACGAAGATGTCGTCCTTGATCCCGCCGTCGGGATTGCAGACCATCGAGTAGTGGGACTCCAGCACGGCCAGCTTCGCCGCGTCGTTGGTCGCGACCGACTGGAGGAAGGGCAGCGCGCCGCCGCCGGAGAGGGCGATCCGGCCCATGTGGCTCACGTCGAAGAGCCCGGCGGCGGTGCGGACGGTCTGGTATTCGTCCACCACGCCGGAATACTGGATCGGCATCTCCCAGCCGGCGAAGTCCACCAGCCTGGCCTGCGCGGCCACGTGGCCGTCGAACAGAGGAGTGCGCTTCATGCCGATAGCCGGCTGCGGATGGCCGGTCACCGGAGGCCGAGGAGTTCCACTTCGAAGGTCAAGGTCGCGTTGGGCGGGATGGCGCCGGGAACCCCGCGCGGCCCGTAGCCGAGGTGCGGCGGGATGATCAGCTTGCGCTTGCCGCCCACCTGCATCGAGCCGACGCCCTCGTCCCATCCCTTGATGACCTGCCCCGCGCCGACGCGGAACGAGAAGGGCTCGTTGCGGTCGCGGGAGCTGTCGAACTTGGTGCCGTCGGCGAGCCAGCCCGTATAGTGCACCGTCGCCGTGTCGCCCAGTTCGGCCTGGCGGCCCTTGCCCGGGACGAGGTCCACGTACTGGAGTCCCGATTCGGTCGTCACCACCAGCCCTCCTTCCTGGTTGCCGGACTTCCGGTCCGCTGCCTGGGCGAAGGAAACCGTCGCCGTGATCGCCGCGGCCAGCAGGACGTTCAGCGTCGTTGTTCTTCCGATCATGCCCGTCTCCCTATTCCGGTTCCGAGAACAGCGCCAGGCTCGCGGTGTAGCCGTGCAGAAAGTTGCTGCCGCCCACCGGGCCGATCTCGCCCTGTGCGAAGAATCCCGCCAGCGGCAGGTCTCCCACCCGCTCCCGGAACGTCGTCGCGTCATGGTTCGGGCGGCCGAAGAGGGCTCGGCCCCGTCCGCAGCAACTGAACAGCAGGGCGCCCAGCGGCGGCTTCCCGCGCTTGGCCCGCTCCGCGGCCAGCAAGAGCTGCAGGTCCTCGCTCGCGGCGTCGGCGTCGCGGAGGTGGAACTGGACGGTCTGCCCCTCCTGCACCTCGTCGCCGATCGCCACGCTGCCGGAGTTGCGGTCCGCCCCGATCAGGTTCCGGACCAGGAAGTCCCCCCGTTCGAAGCGCGCGCGATGCTCGTCGATCACGATGCCGATGTGCAGGGCCCGGTGGGCGATCCGCCGCTCATCGCTGCCCAGCGATTCGAACACCGCCTGCAATCGGTCCAGAGCCGGAGATCCGCCCAATTCATGGATGACGTTCTGCTCGGCCTTGGTGACGACGAAGGGCTCGCCGATCGGCCGACAACCCTGCGAGACGATCGTCCGGACCGCGATGCGACCGGAGAGGGCCGTCCCCACCAGCCCGCCTTCCAGGACCTCGTCGTTGAATACCAGCCGGTTTTCGCCCAGGTCGTGCCCGCCCCCGGCCAGTCCGCCGATTGCGGCGGTTCCCGGGGCCCGGTCGGCCAAGGCCGGCAGCACTTCGTTGATCGGGGTGGAAAAGGGGTCGGCCAGAAGGACGCAGGCCGGCGGCTCGGCCCCCGTCTCCAGCACGTCCGGCCATCCCCTGATCGCGAACCCGTCCGCTCCTTGGGGGAAGGACAGTCGGAAGGGAGCGATCCGAACCTCCGGCAGGCAGGCGGCCCAGAGGACGGCCGCCGACCCGGTCTCGACCTCTTCTGAGCCGGCGATGATCCCTTCCCCCGTGCAGCCGAGCAGAGTCCGGGGCGTCAACTCCTCCCGAACGGCCCGGCACAGGTCCTCGGCCTCCGGGGCGTAATGGGCGGAAAAGAACAGGAACGCGAGGTCGGCTCCGGCGTTCCCCAACTCGCGCCTGGCCGAAGCGCCCAGCGCCCGTCCCGCCTTGGACGGGTCCCGGTCGCGCGCGAGCGAGACGGAGAACCGGAGCCCTGTCTCTTGCCTGGTCAGCATGGCAGGCGGTCGTCCTCCGGCGCTACTCGGGCAGGTTCGCGCGTTCGCCCCGCTGGGCTTGGAGCTTCTTGTAGTACCGCCACATGTAGGAATGGTAGTCGTCGAGCTGGGCGAGGAGATAATGCAATTCGGTGGGGTCTTCGGTCTCGAGCGCACGCACCATGCGGGCTTGGAGAAACTCGCCGAAAGCCTGCGTCTTTTCGATCGCCGTCAGGAGTTTCAGGCCGCCGCCGATCTGGTACTCGCCCACGTGATTCTCCTTCGCTGCCGAAGTCCGAGGTGTCCTCCGCAAGGATAGACACGCCGTCGTGGAAATGCAAGCGGGCCGGAGCGGCTCCATGGAAGTCGTTCATAAAAAGCAGCAGGGCCTCACCGACCGGCCCCGACCAACGTACGCAGCCGGGAGAGGGAAATCGCCTCCACGCGCCGTCCGTCCCGTCCCTCCATCGTCGAGGCCATGGTCAAGGCGTTCAGGATGGCTTCTTCGGTCGCCTCGACGGTCGCGGCCAGAAGCGGGTTCAGGTGGGTGTCGGCCAGGTGCGTCATCGGGTAGGTCCGCTCCTTGGGATAGTGGGGGATCGTGTTGCCGGTGGAAAAGGCCAGCATGAAATCCCCGCTGCCGTGCCTGGCGGTGGAGCCGGTGCGGGCGAGCCCCAAGGCCGCCCGCCTGGCCAGGCGGCCGAGTTGGCGCCCGTCCAGCGGGGCGTCGGTGGCGATGACGATGATGATGGAGCCCTCTCCGCCCGGGGGGACCGCGGCCTTTGGGGCGTCGTACAATTTTCCCACCGGCACCCCCGCCACGATCAGCTCCTCCCGCCGCCCGTGGTTGGCGTTGACGAGGACCCCGACCGTGTATGCCCCGTCTCCCTCCGGCAGCCGGCGTGAGGCCGTGCCGATGCCGCCCTTGAAGCCGTAGGAGACCATCCCCGTCCCGGCTCCCACGCCGCCTTCCGCGACCGGCCCGCTGTGCGCTTCGTCCAAGGCCCGTACGACGTCCGCCTCCGACACGTGCCGGCCCTGACTGTCGTTCAGGCGGCTGTCGTCGCATTCGGCGACGACCGGCGTGAGGGTGTCGTCCGTGATCCCGATCTCGGGATATCGCCGGATCATCCAGCTCATGACCCCGTTGGCCACGCGCGGGACGTTGAGCGTGCTGGTCAGCGCGATCGGATATTCGAGGAAGCCGGACTCGGCCACCCAGGCCAGGCCGGTCATCTCGCCGGTGCCGTTGAGCACGAAGGCTCCCGCCGGGACCTTCTTGTGCCAGACGTCGTCGCGGGGCACGACCACCGTGACGCCGGTGCGGACCGGTCCCTCCCCCGGCTTGAGCGCCCCCTGCCCCTTGATCAGCGTCACGTGCCCGACCTTCACCCCGGCCACATCCGTGATCGCGTTGCGCGGCCCCGGCTGGTAGCGGCCGACGACGATGCCCAGGTCCCGCGCTCGAAACCGTGGCTCCTCGCCGGCTTGGGCTGAAACGGACGGGCCCAGGAGCGCCAGCGCGATCGCCGCCGACAGGGCCCGGTTGCGCATGGACGTGCATCTTCTCATGGACGGTCCTTTTCGGCCGGCGCGAGCGGGGTCTGGCAGGCCGGGCACCGGTCCAGCCCGGCCAGGTCGATGAGCCAGGAGCTGTGCGGGCGGCTGGCGGCCATCAGCCAGACCAGCTTGGCCTGGCACCGCGGACAGCGGAGCGCCGTGATGAGCCAGACGAAGGTGGCGCAGGCCAGGAAGAAGCCGCAGGCCATCAGGGCCTGGAATCGTCCGCCGCCCGCGCCGAGCGTGAAGAAGGCCAGGGTGAAGCAGGCGAGGGCCAGACCGAACCCGGCGAGCGTGACGCACAGCTTCCAAGCCTGTCCGGACTCGATGATCCAGTTGGACGACTCGCGGCTCACGCCCACTGGCTGCCCCATAGTTGCCGTCCGGAGTCTAACAAGCTCGTGAGGCCCGGGCAACGGCCGGCGCTCCGGGCACGTTCTACAAATCGTGGGTGGAATCCGGCTCCGGCACGGTCACCTGGATGCCGGCATGCTCGGCCCGGATCGCCGCCGCCAGTGCGAAGGCCTGTTTCTCCTCCCCGTGCACGACGAAGACCCTGGCCGGCTTCGGCACGATGGCCCGGACGTAGGCGAGGAGATCTTCCCGGTCCGCATGGGCGGAGAGCCCGTTGAACCGCACCACCTGCGCCCGCCGCGGCGTCGGCACGCCGAAGATCGGCACGGTCTCCCAGCCCTCGACCAGCTTGCGGCCCAGCGTGTGCTCGGCCTGGAAGCCGACGATCGCGACCACGTTCGCCTCGTCCTGGATCGCGTGCTTGAGATGGTGCAGCACGCGCCCGCCCTCGCACATGCCCGAGGCCGCGATGATCACGCAGGGTCCCGCCAAGTCGTTCAGCTTCGCGCTCTCCTGCACGGAGGAGACGTAGCGGATGTAGCGGGCCGCGAACGGGTCGTCCCCGGCCGCGAAGGTCCGGTAGGTCTCCTCGTCGTAACATTCCGGGTGCCGCCGGAAGATCTCGGTCGCCTTGATCGCCAGGGGGGAGTCGATGTAGATCGGCACCGGCTCGATCCGCTTCTCCCGCACCAGCTCCTTGATCCGCATAACCAGGTCCTGCGTGCGCCCGACCGCGAAGGCCGGGACGATCACCTTGCTGCGGCGCGCCACGGCCTGGGCGACCAGCTCCTGCACCCTGGCCTTGATCGTCTCGTCGCTCTCGCCGTGCACCCGGTCCCCGTAGGTGGACTCGATGATGAGCACGTCGCAAGGGGGCGGGGCTTCGGGATCGCGGAGGATCGGCATCTGCTTCCGGCCCAGGTCTCCGGTGAACAGGACGGTGGTCGTGCTGCCGCCCGCCGTGACCGAGAGCCGGATGGCCGCCGAGCCCAGGATGTGTCCCGCGTCGTGGAAGGAGGCGTTGACGCGCGGCCGGACCGTGAACGGGTCGTCGTAGCGGACGCCGGAGAAGCGGCTCGTGAGGGCCTGCACGTCGTCCAGATCGTAGTAGGGACGGCGGCACTGCTTGCCGCGCCGCCCCTCCTTCCGGTTGATGTAGGCGCAGTCGCTCTCCTGAATGCGCGCGGCATCCTCCAGCATCACCGCCGCCAGGTCGCCGGTCGCCCGGGTCACGTGAACCCGGCCCCCGAAACCGTGCCGGGCCAGCACCGGGAGCGCCCCGGAATGGTCGATGTGGGCGTGCGACAGCAGGACCGCGTCCAGCGACCGGGGCTCGAAGCCCAGGTACCGGTTGTGCCGGTCGGATTCCTCGCGCCGTCCCTGGAACAGGCCGCAATCCAGTAGGATCCTCGCCCCGCCGGCCTGGATCAGGTGCCGGCTGCCGGTGACGGACCGGGCCGCGCCGTGGAAGGAAATCTTCATGCGGGCGGGTCGTCGAGCAGATTCGGAGGAGGCTGCCCCTTCTGGCTGGCCGCAATGATGTTCCAGGCCTCCTCGGCCGTTTCCGCGTAATGGAAGAGCCGGAGGTCCTCCCGGCCGATCAGGCCTTCCTCGACCAGCAAGGTCCAATTGATCGCCCGCTCCCAGAAGGCCCGTCCGACCAGCACGACGGTCACCCCGCTGACCTTGCCCGTCTGCAGGAGCGTCAACGCGTCGAACAGCTCGTCCATCGTGCCGAACCCGCCGGGGAAGGCGACGAGCGCCCGGGCCCGGAGCAGGAAGTGCATCTTGCGGAGGGCGAAGTAGCGGAACTGAAAACAGAGCGACGGGGTGATGTAGGGATTGGGCCGCTGCTCCTGGGGCAGCGTGATGTTCAGCCCCATGGATTTGCCGCCCGCGTCGGCCGCGCCCCGGTTGGCCGCCTCCATGATCCCGGGTCCGCCGCCCGTGACCACCACGTACTCACACCGTCCGTTCACCTGGCAGACGGAGGAGACCAGGCAGCCGAACTTGCGGGCTTCGTCGTAGTAGGGGGAAAGCGCGAGACGGCGTCGCGCGATGGCCGCGGCCCGCCGCCGCTCCGGGTCCTTGGGCCTCTTCGACAGGGCGGCCTCCGCCTCCGCCAGCCGCTTCCGCGCTTGGGCCGGTTCGCAGAGGCGGGCGCTCCCGAAGACCACCACGGTCGAGCGGATGCCTTCCTCCCGCTGGATCAGCTCCGGTTTCAGCAGTTCGAGCTGCAGGCGCACGGGGCGCAGGTCGTCGCGGGCAAGAAACTCGGGGTCCCGGTCGGCTCGTCGGTAGGAAGGGGCGTTGAGGAGGGCTTGGAGGAGCTTGGCTCGCTTGGCCCGCTCACGGCTCATGGCGGCCCATTATAGCCGGGCTTCCGCGCGCCGACAACCGATCTTCCCGCCCTTGACTCGCATCCGTCCGTCGGATATCGTCGCGAAAACGGAAGCACGGCGGCTGCCGAACGGGACTCACGGATCGGCGGCCGATCGCTGAGAGGAAAGGAGCGAAGCCCATGAGCCTGCAGACCTTGATGCGGATCGTCGCAGTCGGATTGTTCGTCGTCGCTCTAAGCCCCCGGAGCGGCCTGGGCGAAGAGCCGAACCTCGCCCTCGGCCAGTTGCCGAAAGCGCGAATTCCCGCTCACAACCTGCAGTTCGACGCGAAGGTGGAACTGGGCAAGCTGCTGTTCTTCGACGCCCGGCTCTCCAAGGACGGCAGCGTGAGCTGCGCCAGCTGCCACGTGCCGGCGGCCGGGTTCGCCGATCCGCGCCAGTTCTCGATCGGGGTCGGCGGCAAACAGGGCGGCCGCAACGCGCCTCCGGCGATGAACGCCGCCTACAACCACCTCCAGTTCTGGGACGGCCGGGCCGGCTCGCTGGAGGAGCAGGCGCTGGGGCCCATCCAGAATCCGATCGAGATGGCCGAGACCCTGGAGCACGTCGTGAAGAAGCTCAACAAGGTCAAGGGCTACCGGACCCGCTTTCAGGCCGTGTTCGGAACCGGCGTGACGCCGGAGGGCATCGCCAAGGCCATCGCGGCCTTCGAGCGCACGCTGGTCTCGACCAACTCGCCCTTCGACCGGTACATGGCCGGCGACAAGGGTGCCCTGTCCGAGTCGGCGCGGCGCGGGCTGGAGCTGTTCCAAGGAAAAGCTCGCTGCGTGCTCTGCCACAACGGGCCCAACTTTTCCGACAACAAGTTCCACAACATCGGCGTGCCGCAGGCGGGGCCGCTCAAGGAGGACCCGGGCCGCTATGCGGTCACCAAGCGGGACGCGGACAAGGGTGCCTTCAAGACCCCTGGCCTCCGGAGCGTGGCGCTCACCGCGCCCTACATGCACACGGGCGGCTTCCAGACGCTCGAGGAGGTCGTGGAGTTCTACAACAAGGGCGGGGAGGCGGTGCCGGGGAAGGACCCGTTCATGAGCGCGCTGAGCCTGGCGGACCAGGAGAAGCAGGACCTCGTCGAGTTCATGAAGAGCCTGACCGGGGACCTGACCGGCATGGCCCTGCCGAAGCTGCCGTAACGTTCAGAAGGCGAGCTGCTGGAGCTGGTACGGGTGGGGCTCTTCAAGGTCGAAAGGCCACAGCCCGTACCGGCTTGGATCCACGTGCTTGGTAAACGCGTGCCTTCGTGCGACCCAACCAGGGCCGAACACCACTTGGAACGTATCGGTTGCCAGCCCGCCGCCGCCGAGAATCAAGTCCGGCTGCACGGGCGAGACGAGCTGGAGCGGCCATCCATAGTTGATCCTGGAATATTTCAGGTCCAGGAAGTAATACGTGGCCACTGCTCCGTCCTCGATCCCTCGGATCTCGTTCGGTGCTCCGAGTTTCTCCTGGATCTCCGAGAACGTCGTTTTCCCCAACTCGATGAAAGCCACGTCCTCCGGCTTGATCGGATCGTTCAGAGACAGTCTGGTGAACGTGGCGAATCCGCAGCCTGATAGAACCAGGGCCACGAGGCACGTGGCAAGAGGCAAGAGGCGAAAGCTGAAAGTCACAAGCCGATGAACAAGACCGGCTTTCTTCCCTCCTGCATTTCGTCCGTCCATCGCCCCTAGCCCTCTTTAGTCGCCGAAGGGCCAGAATTGGAACTCGAGCCGGTCGGTGCGCTTGCCGAAGACGATCTCATCCACCACGCCATCCTTGTTCAAAAAGACGTACAGGTCGTCGGTCTTGACGTTGATGCGGGACAAATTCAACACCAACAAGAACAGCCCTTTCGCCTTGATGTCGTAGCGATAGTACTGGAAGATCTCATGGTCGTTGGCCTGGACGATACGGTCGGGGGCGCCGAGGGCCGAGACCACCTGCGCCCTGCTGTCCCCCTTCTTGATAGCGGAGACGTCCTCCTTCTTGAATTCGTCGCCCAGCGTCCCGCGATTGAAGGAGCAGCCGCTCCATGTTCCCAAGCTCACGAGCACGAGCGAAACGACCGCCACTCGATGCATCCACGATCCGATTCGCATAGCCGTTGTTCCCTCTTCCGTTGCGGACTGCGTCAGGTCTCGGCCGGGGGCGCGGCGTCCTATTCCGGCTCTCCTCTCGGCAGGACGAAATCCTGCTCGAACACCCGGTAGCTCGACGGCGCCAGACCGGCCCGCACGTAAGCCGCCTGAGCGATCCGGTTTTCCCCTTCCACGTAGAGGCGAATGCCGCAGACGTCCTTCCGTTCGCGCGCCCATTGCAGGACCGTCTCGTGCAAGCGGCGATAGACGCCCCGCCGCCGCCAGGCTGGATGGACGTACACGCTCTGGATCCACCAGAAGGTGGCGTTGCGCCAGTCGCTCCATTCGTAGGTCACCAGCAACTGTCCGACGACCTGCCGGCCCGCCCCCTGCCCCACTTCCGCGACCAGATAAAAGCCGCGATCCGGGGACTCGAACACGGCCAGCGTCCCTCGCCGCAGCCGCTCGCGGTCGAGGGCGCGGCCCTCAGTTTCCTTCGCCATCGCGGCGCTAAAGTCCACCAGCGTGTCCACGTCCTCCGGGCCGGCGTAGCGAACGGTCAGTTCGTCGGTACGGGATGTGGTCATGGGCGTCCTCAGGATACCGTCCCGGAGCGTGAGGGCTGCATCAGCCGGGCCGGCTTGTACAATCCGGCTGAGAACTCCACCTTCAGCGCTTCCTCGGGGGGGAGGTCCAGGGGAATGACCTGCGTCTTCGGAACGAAGGCCAGGTACCCGGTGAAGGGATGGATCGCGGTCGGGACGAAGACCATCAGGAGCGGGTGCGGGACGGTCGCCTGCACCGGCGTCGGCGCCGCGCCCATCACGAATCCCAGCGCCCACAAGCCGTTTCGGGGAAACGGAAAGGCCACGACGGTGCTGCGGGTGAAGCGGGACCGGAACTGCAGGAGGTCGGTCATGCCTTTGAGGGTCAGGTAGATGCTGCTGACCACCGGAATGCCCTGGACCGACTCTTCCGCCCAGCGGAGCAGTTGCTGGCCCAGGAAATGGGTCGCGACGAGCCCCGCCAGCAGAATCAGGCCGAGCAGGCTGACGAGGCCCAGGCCCGGAACGTCGAACTTGGCGGCCGGGCCGAGCAGGTCCGCGATCAGACCGTCAATGGCCAGAAAGAGGGTGTCCAGGATGAGAAAGGTCCCCCATGCCGGGACCAGCACCAGCAGTCCGGTCAGGAAATAGCGTCTGATCCGATGAACCCAGCCCGCCGTGTTCATGTGCTCTAGTCTAGCAGATTCCGGGGAGCGGCGTCTCACGCCGCGACTTGATCTATGACCCGAATTCCTCTAGGCTAGAGTCCTCGACGGCTGCCGCAGGGGCAAGACTCTCGCCGCCCGGGAAGCGCGGGGGACGGGAACGGAGGAGACGAACCGGACATGAACATTGATCAGGAGCTGTTGGCGATTCTCTGTTGTCCCGACACGAAGCAGGAGGTGACGCTCGCCAACGATGCGCTCATCGCCCGATTGAACGCGCGCATCGAGCGGGGCGAGCTCAAGAACAAGGCCGGCCAGCCGGTCACCGAGAAGTTGGATGGAGGGCTGATCCGCGCGGACAGGAAGATCCTCTATCCGATCAGGGAGGACATTCCGGTCATGCTGATCGAGGAGGGCATCCCGCTCGAAGGCATTGTCTGACGCTCGCGCCCTTCCCGGTTCTCCCCAACTCAGGGCAGCAACAGCCCGGCGTCGCCCCGCTCGCGGGCGGTCTTGGATCCCGTCGAGGTCCCGCACTCTACGCACAGGTATTCGTACAGGTCGCCGGTCGGGAGGATCAGCAGCAGGCGCTCCCGTGCGGGCGTGGCCTGCCGGCACGTGGGGCAGTAAAGAAGCGACGCGCGGAGGGAACCAAACTGATCGGGTTGAGCGGTTCTCTCCCGGTTATTCCGGGGAAGGCCACCGGGCTGCGGTCTTCGACGGAGGGGAGGCACAGGCGGCCATCCGCCGGCTCCCTGCCCTCTCGAGTTGGGGAGGCTCATGAGCGATGTCCTTCGGGACGGTCCCGGCCCGGTCATGCGGACGGATCGACCTTCGCCCTCCCCTTGATCATCCACCAGAGGGAGCGGGAGAGCTGGAAGGAAATGTAGACCGAGAGCCCTACCAGAAGCCCGTAGAGGCCGGCCTTGTCCCACGGCCAGGACTCAGGCGCGTGCAGCACCAGCGCCAGCACGATATGCCCCCCCAGCCCCAACGAGATCGCAAAGATGATCCATTCGCGAACCATCGAGGACATGCGTTCAGCTCCCTGACGGCGGGAACGTGGGCGGGCTCTCCCTGGCGGGCCCGATCAGACCGAACTCTTGGCTGACTCGATCTCGGTGACGGTAATCAAGCTGGCCAGATAGTCCGACACGAAGGTCAGCGCTTCTTCGCGGCCGTCGGCTCGCCGGCCCTTTTCCCGCCGCTGCACGGACAACTCATGGTCCAGGTCCGACTTCACGTCGCTCAGGAGCCTCTGGAGCGCCGACGGTGTCAGGTTGGTGTCCATGTCTTCCAGCTCCTGGCACCGGTCCAGAACCCAGTTCAGGCCCTCGATGCGGCCGGCGTAGTGCTCCTGATCCGCCACGTCCAGCCTGGCCATCGTGGTGGCAAAGGTCTGCGCTTCATACACCAGGTTGTAGAAACTCGTCACGGCCCGCTGCAAAGTCGGATTCATACTCTCCTCGTTGAGGGTCGGAAAGGCAACGCTAGGCTCATTATAATACAAGAGCGAGCGGTACTCACAAGCAGTTTTTTTGCGGGCGAGTTCAGGTGAACAGCAGGGCGTGGAACTCGGCCATGAAGCCGTAATAGAGAGGCGCAAAGTCCTTGAGGCTCTCAGGGCTGGTTTCTTTGAGGCGTTTGAAGAAAAAAACCTGGTGGCGCGGGTCGAGCTGCTCGAGCAAGTGCCCCAACTGGGCCATCGTGTAACTGCCGGCCGGTACGCTGAGGACGTAGTGCACCAGCCGTTCGACGAATTGCTGCCCCACGTAGTCGCTCGAGATCAATCCTTCGGGCAACTTGCCGCTGGCCAGGAATTCATCGAACGGCACGGCCTGCGCCGCAAAAGGAACCGGAGCCGAAGGACGGGTGGTCATCAGCGCCTCCACCGCACGCGACTGGCCGTCGCCGGAGCCCCCACTCTACCCAAGGCCCGTTGAGCCGTCAAGCGTTCCTGACGTAGTTTCCTGGGGACCGAGTGGCGCCGGGTGGAACGGGAACCGACGATGGCGATCGCCGCTCCCGTCGGCTTGACAGGCCGTGAGGTGGCCGGTAGAATCGAGCCTCTCCTCACAGGGTGGCGAGCGGGAATAGCTCAGTGGTAGAGCATCGCCTTGCCAAGGCGAGGGTCGCGGGTTCAAATCCCGTTTCCCGCTCCAACTTCTCCCATCTTTTCCCTCAAGATGACGTGCTCCTACACCTGATTTGAATCAATGAAGTGGGCTCCGACGGAGGCGACCCTTTCGTGGTGGGCACGGCGCGGCGAGTGGGTGAGACGCCGGGTCCTGCGGGCTTCGGACGAGTACCCAAGGGATGGCGGTGGCCCGAATTCCGGCTCCGGGGCTGTATGGATTGACCAGCATGATTTTGGCCTCGAGACAACCTTCCAGCGTGAATCTCAACTCTCCCTTCTCATCCACGAACGTTCTGTACCCGGTTGACCTGATCACCATGATGCTTCGCGCGAGGCCGTGGCTTTTTTTGAGCTTCTTGGACTTTCGCTTTCTGAACCCCCCCTTGCTCGGGAAGAAATAGACCAGCCCGGCCTCTCTGGCCATGGCGGCGAGGCGGGTGTCTTTCAGGCTTTTCCCGACGAAATTGAAGAGGCTGATCAACAGCAGCGCGACAGCAATCTCCACCGCGACGAGAAAGGCTTTTTCGCGCTCGATCTCCGCCCAGTAGACAAAAAATGTTGTGAAAGCGACGAGACGAGCAGCGGTAGCGAGAGGGCGATGGCCGCGCTGAGGGTGACCAGCACGGTGTGATAAGCGATCGGGGTCGCGCGCCGAAGGAGGGCGATGGCTCTGGCTGACAGGCCCCGTGCGGTGCCTCGGAGTAAATCAACGGCCTTCAACGAGATGTTCTTTAGCCTCAAGCCGACACCTTACATGGAGGCGATAGTGATCCGAGTGGACCGAGTCAGTACGCCTTCTGGGCGACCCAGCCGACTTGGCTGGAGCTAGACCAGGGAAGCGGTCATGAGCGAGGGACCCCGCATGGCCCAAGACACCAAGTGGGGCTCAACGACTGGGGAGGAACGTTTCTCAGAGGCATCGCTAGACGGCTGAGTCGGGGATTTCCTCGGTGGCCATGGACGCTTGGCGAACTCCAGACATTCTCCAGGCGGCTGTGGGGAGACGCCTAGGCGACGTGTTCGATCAAGGATCTGACAGGCCCGTGCGGCCGAGGTCAGGTTCCAACGGATCGCGACGGTTCCTGCATCGGGACGAACCGGGCCTGTGGTTCTGGTGCGTTCTTCACATCGAGTGCGGCTCCGGAGCGCCGATAGGCTTTGGATTCGCTGGAGTGCCTGGCTAGCAATTGCACCACGACGGCCGGCTCGGGCATCGGTTGCTCCCCCGATCTGGTTACTCGCTGAATCAGCACGTCCACGAGCGATCGTTGCTGCCGCAGGGAGGTGCCGCACATGAGGCACTTGCCCGCGCCGTTGTTCAACTCGGAACCGCAATGGAGGCACCCTTGGAATCCCACCCAATAGAGGACCAGACACGGAAGGACCACGAGCAGCATGAGTGCGCTGAGACCGAGCAGGCCTCCGAGGAAGACGACTTCTGTTACCCCAAACGCCATGTGAAGCCTCCTGCTCTTCGTTCGTGACTCGTGGCGCTTGCTTTCTGTCCATGAGCCAGCAAACGGGGTGCCGAGCCGAGACGATCTGGGAAGGCAGGTTCCATCATGTTGAATTTCCACCATTCATCGCTGCGTGTGTGGATGCACCAGTCGGCTGGCAAGAGGGACGCTGTAGGGGGCCGCCTTCAAGCGTGAGACCAGTCCGCAGGCGAACCTGTTGAAGTTCCAGAGAATCGGGCGTGTAGGGATTCTCATTCGGGCCGGGGAGCCCAGGACACAGGAGAGGTGGCGCCAACGTTGTCCACGATCCCTGCTCCAGGCTTGGCGCGGTGAAGGCCAGACCTTGGAGCAAACCGTTGACGCGGCGACCACGTCCGTATCGTAAGTTATTAAGTTATCCGGGATGCCCTCTGTCCGGATGGCTCGCGGTCGTGGCGTCTATGGCGGCGACGTTCGGCGATCTCAACGCGACGACTCGCGTCCGGTTGGTCCTGTTGTCCCGGACAGCTGTTCGGTGGGCTGGTGGGCGTGCTGGAGATCGGTCGGCCTCCCGACCATCTTGTATGAGCCTGTCTTCCGGCTTGGCTGGACAGGTAAGACGCCGAGACCATGACAGGGTTTTTCACCAGAAGCGATGCGCTCGAGCGGTTTCCATCACGAGGTCTGCCAAACTGGATGGCGGAGTCGGCCAAATCTTGGAGCAGGCCCTTTGGCCGGGACGCTCCGCACCGGCCCCGTTCCCCCAGGGCAGAAATCCCCTAATTATCCCCGCCCTGGCACATGACGGTGCGTTGTGCTAAATTTGTGACGGATGCGGTAGGAAGCGGCAGGAGCCAGAGTTGCGACTGGCGTGGGCTCAAGCAAGTTTTTGATCCGACAGGGAAAAGGCATGAAGCGTCGCTCCAAGGCTCTCACCGTTGACGAGGCAGCATCACGGCTGGCCGATATGATCGAGCAGTATCTGTCCGCGACATCTGCAGTTCGACGGAAGGGGCTTCCTAAGAGCTCTCATCAACCAGCCGGATCACAGGGCAAGGCACCCAGAGGCCGCCGCGTTGGGCCTGCTTCCACATCTTCACGTTCTGGCGAACGGAGCCTTCCCAGTCGGGTTGCTGCCCGCAGTGCCAGATAGAAACGTTGAGGACCTTCATCACGCGCCTCCGCTCGGTTTGTTCCCCCGTGCGCAAGACTTGACCCGTCTCCCTAGTGCTTTCCAGTAGGTTTTTTACCGGCGAAGGGAGGGGGAAGCCGCTTATGGGGTTGCCGCTCACGCCGGCTCAGGTCCGAATCATGCGGGATTTCTCTTCATGGAGGGATGAAGATGAGCCGGGGCTGGGGAGGACGGGGGGAGCTGGGCTCGCGATGAAGGCTTGCGGTTCGGAAGAATGGGTGGACGAGGGCCTTGACACGAGCGTCATGAGGGCCAGGCAAAGGCTTCCTCCCATCAGCGCGACGCTGAGCAATCTGATCATCCTCGTGCTCTCTTCCCTGATGTCCTTCGCAATCTCGGCGACGGTCTCCAGGAGCCGGTCCAGCGCCAGGCTGACCGCCATCAGCTTCGGCCCCGCATTGTCCGCCGCGTGCACCTCCGCCCGGTTCCGCAGCTCCGCCGCCGCGGCCGCCGTCGGGGCCTCCCAGAGCTGCCGCAACAGGGCCTCCGTCTGCTCCGCCGCCGCAAAGTAGGCCGCCAGGCTCGCCCGCACCTCGGCCAGATCCTCCGCCTCGCTCCGGCCGCTCCGCGACACCCGCGTTCCCGCCGCCGCCGCCCGCGCCACCGCCGCCTCGATCCGCGCCCGCTGGTCCGGCAGCGAGGCCGTGATCCGCACGAAGTCCTTCTGGGTCGGCGCCTCCAGGGCCCGCAAGATCGTGTTCCGGAAGCGCATCACGTCCGCGGCCACGTGGGCCAGGTCCGTCGCCCCCAGCGTGTGCTCCGCGTACAGGATCCGCAGCTCCTGGTCCACCTGCTGCAGCGCCTCCGCCCCCAGGAGCCCGAGCCCCACCACCAGGAGGCTCACCAGGACCTGCCGCCCGGCCGGCCGGGGGACAAGCTGACGCCATCGCTCGCTCATGGGCACGGCCTCCCCTCTCTGGCTCCTCACCCTGTCTCGCAAACACAAAGGGCAGGGGGCCCCTCGTTGGGATCCCCTGCCCTCCGCGTCACTCGCACCGCCGCCCGGCTGAGGCGTACCGCCAGTTCCCGCGCTCGGCTCGGCCGCCCCGAGCTGGCGGAGCCCGGCGCGCTCATGATCTGCGCGCCGGGAGACACGCCGCTCGTGACGGTGGGAGGGCGTCGCCCTCCCACCCTTCACGCCTGGGTTAGAGCCAATTGACCCGCTCCGCAGGGCGGATGTAGATCGGCTCCTCCACCTGCTGCCGCACGACCTCCTTGCCCGACTTGTTGAACCCCAGCACGGTGTCGTTGTACATCTCGAACCGCTTCCCGTGGATCTGGGTCTCGAACACCTTCGGGCCCGGAA
>JBFLWP010000026.1 GCA_040757595.1 Nitrospirota bacterium
TCTTTGAGCATGGCCACGATCTGGGTCTCGGTGAACTTCGACTGACGCATGGGAACCTCCTGGCTAGGGGGGCTATTGTGCCAGAACGTTCTCCTTCTGACTTGTCTCAAATTGGGGGGAGCTTACACCGGGGCCTCGGACCACGAGGACCTCCACGGGCTGGCGGGCTCGCTTGAGCGAACGGCCGCGTTGCTGGAGGCAGTGAAGGGTCGCCTCTGCCGGGAGTGCCAGCTGCGGGGCGTGGCGGAACAGGTGACCTTCGGCAAGGTGCCGGAGGCCGGCCGGAAACCGAAGACGAAAGGAGCACGAACCCATGGCAAAGAAGAAGGGCAAGAACGGAAGGGCCGCAAGCGGTAAGGCCCCGAAGGCGGAGGCCGAGGCGAAGAAGGCGAAGGCCCCCAAGGCCGAGAAGGCTGCGGAGCCGAAGGTCTCGCAGGCCGAGCTCGACGCCCTGCGCAAGCCAGTCGAGGCGGCGAAGGGCGGGCTGGAGAAGGCCAGGCCGAGGCCAAGGCGCTGGCCGAGAAGGCCCGGGCGGCGGTCGCCGAGGCGAAGGACGCCTACCGGACCGCGCTCGCTCCCTACCGGGAGGCCTGCCGCACGGCGGGCGTCGCGTGCGAGTACGAGGGCGGCCGGAGCGCGAACGTCTCCGCGAAGGTCTCCTTCCTCGTGGAGAAGACCGACAAGGGCGTCCGCGTGATGGTCAAGGGCCAGCCCAAGACCGAGGAGGTGACCCCCCTCGCCGCCCTCAAGGAGTCGATCAACAAGGCCGTCTACCAGTACACCGAGAAGCACCTCGGTCCCAAGGAGGAGATCGGGAACAAGGGCGGCACCCTCTCGAACCGCCTCCGCGCCGTCCTCAACGCCTAACCCTCATCACCAGGCCCGGTCGCACGCTGACCGGGCCTTTCTTCGGCAGGAGCCACTACTGCCCGAACGGCCCGAACGGTTTTTTGACAAGGGCGGCGTGATTTTCGTATACTTTCGTGAAATCTCATGGACGCGAATGGACGCTCATCGTCTCGACGAGGTGCTTGCGCGAATGGCTCCTGAAGAAGGCTGGGTCGGTGCGGAGGACGTGGCTGCCCACCTCAGGGTGGCCAAGGAGTCGATCTACCGGTGGATCGATTCCAAGGGCTTTCCGGCACACCGGGTGGGCCGCCTCCTTCGGTTCAAGCTCTCGGAGGTGGACGAGTGGGTGCAGGCGCGTGGAGGAGACGACTCCGGCAGCCCGGCACCCGCCGAGGAAGCAGGCTCGAAGGCACCGCGTCGGGAATCAAACCTGAAGAAGAGGAAGAGGTAGCGCGATGGCCCGTAAAGCAAAGGCGAACAACCGCCAGAACGGAAACGGGGCCACGCTTGGTTTCGAGGCGAAGCTCTGGCAGGCGGCGGATAAGCTCCGCAACAACATGGACGCTGCCGAGTACAAGCACGTCGTCCTCGGCCTGATCTTCCTCAAGTACATCTCCGACGCCTTCGAGGAGCACCGCGCCAAGCTCGCCGCCGATAGGAAGAGCGGCGCGGACCCGGAAGACCCCGACGAGTACCGCGCGTTCAACATCTTTTGGGTGCCGAAGCCCGCCCGTTGGGCCCACCTTCAGGCCAACGCCAAGCAGCCCACCATCGGCAAGTTGATTGACGACGCAATGGTCGCCATCGAGCGCGACAACAAGGGCCTGAAGGGCGTGCTGCCCAAGGACTACGCCCGTCCCGCGCTTGACAAACAACGTCTCGGCGAGCTCATCGACCTTATCGGCACCATCGGCTTGGGAGACAGGGAGAACCGTTCCAAGGACATCCTCGGCCGGGTGTATGAGTACTTCCTCGCGCAGTTCGCCAGTGCCGAGGGGAAAAAGGGTGGTCAGTTCTATACGCCCCGCTGTGTCGTCCGGGTTCTCGTCGAGATGCTCGCCCCGTACAGGGGTCGGGTCTACGACCCCTGCTGTGGGTCCGGCGGCATGTTCGTCCAGAGCGAGAAGTTCATCGAGGAGCGCGGCGGCAAGGTCGGGGACATCAGCGTCTACGGTCAGGAATCCAACCCCACCACGTGGCGCCTGGCCAAGATGAACCTCGCCATCCGGGGCATCGACGCCAACCTCGGCCCCGAGCACGCCGACAGCTTCCACCGCGACCTGCACCCGGACCTCAAGGCCGACTATATCCTCGCCAATCCCCCGTTCAACTCCAGCGACTGGGGAGGCGAGCGCCTGCGGGAAGACAAGCGTTGGAAGTTCGGTGTGCCCCCGGTGGGCAACGCGAACTTCGCGTGGGTGCAGCACTTCATCCACCACCTGAGCCCTACCGGGCTCGCCGGGTTCGTGCTGGCCAACGGCAGCATGTCCACGGCCACAAGCGGAGAAGGCGAGATCCGCAAGGCCATTGTGGAGGCCGACTTGGTGGATTGCATGATCGCCCTGCCGGGCCAGCTCTTTTACTCGACGCAGATCCCCGTATGCCTCTGGTTCATCGCCCGGGATAAACGGAACGGCCGGTTCCGCGACCGGCGAGGCGAGGTGCTCTTCATCGATGCCCGCAAGCTCGGCACCATGATCGACCGCGTTCACCGCGAGTTGACCGATGAGGACATCCGAAAGATCGCCGACACCTATCACGCCTGGCGCAGGGACAAGAACTCGAAGCAGAAGTACGCCGACGTTCCCGGATTCTGCAAGAGCGCGACGCTGGAGGAGATCCGCAAGCACGGTCACGTCCTGACCCCGGGTCGGTACGTCGGAGCGGCGCAGGTCGAGGACGACGGCGAGCCGTTCGAGGAGAAGATGAAGCGGCTCACGGCCACATTGCGCCAGCAGCAGGCTGAGGCCGCGAAGCTGGACGCCGCCATCGCCGCCAACCTGAGGGAGTTGGGGTATGGCCCGTAGGGCTTCAATCGTGCCGGTGGAACGGATTGAAGGCCGGATTTTCCGGCTTCGGGGCCACAAGGTGATGCTCAGCGTGCACTTGGCTGAACTCTATGGGGTCGAACCGCGGGCCCTGGTCCAGGCGGTCAAGCGCAATCTGGAGCGTTTCCCTTCGGATTTCATGTTCCAGCTCAACGCCTCCGAGTTCGCGAACTTGAAATCACAAATTGTGATTTCAAGTTGGGGCGGTCTCCGCCGCGCCCGGCCCTACGCCTTCACGGAGCAGGGGGTGGCGATGCTCTCGAGCGTCTTGAGGAGCCCTCGGGCGATCCGCGTCAACATCGAGATCATGCGGGCCTTCGTTCGATTGCGGCGAATCCTGGCGTCGCACCGCGAGTTGGCACGGCGGCTGGATGAACTCGAAAGGCGCTACGACGCGCAGTTCAAGGGCGTATTCGATGCGATCCGCGAGCTGATGGAGCCCCCGGAGGAGCCGCGCCCGCGGATCGGATTCCATACGGGGCGGGAGAGATGAATCCGAGGGCAGGCAGGAAGAACTGCGCGACCGGACGCTTTCGGACGCAGCAGGCCGAGGCCGCGAAGCTGGACGCCGCCATCGCCGCCAACCTGAAGGAGCTGGGGTATGGCGGGTGAGTGGAAGCCGATCGTGCTCGGCAAGGTTTGCACCAAGATCGGAAGCGGTGCGACGCCGCGAGGCGGCGCCGACGTTTACCTCGAAGCCGGGCCCTACACACTGATTCGAAGCCAGAACGTCTACAACGATGGGTTCCATCGCGACGGCCTCGCCTACATCGGCGAGGATCATGCCGCCGAACTGGTGAACGTCGAAGTACTCGAAGACGACGTTCTGTTGAACATCACGGGTGACTCTGTAGCTCGCGCCTGCCAAGTGCCCCGGAGTGTCCTTCCAGCGCGGGTCAACCAGCATGTCGCGATCATTCGTCCTGACCCGAGCAAGCTTCATCCCCGTTTCTTGCGGTACTTTCTGGTGTCCGCCGAGATGCAGTCGAAATTGCTTTCGTGGGCAGGCTCAGGCGGCACTCGCAACGCTCTTACCAAGGGCATGATCGAGTCTTTCGAGGTGCTGGCGCCGGAAGACATCAGGGAACAGCGTGCCATCGCCTACATGCTCGGTACCCTAGACGACAAGATCGAATGCCTTCGGCGGATGAGCGAGACGCTGGAGGCGATGGCACGTGCGCTCTTCAAATCGTGGTTCGTGGACTTCGACCCCGTCCGCGCCAAGGCTGAGGGCCGCTGGAAGCGCGGCAAGTCCCTCCCAGGCCTGCCCGCGCACCTCTACGACATCTTCCCCGACCGGATGGTGGATTCGGAACTCGGCGAGATTCCGGCAGGTTGGCGGGACGGGACGCTTGGCGAAGTGGCAGTGCACCAGCGCCGCGGGGTCGTGCCAGACGAGATCGAGCCGTCCACTCCATACATCGCTCTCGAACACATGCCGGGCCGCAGGATCACCCTGTCAGAATGGGGAACAGCCGATGGCGTCGTGAGCAACAAATTCGTGTTCAGGCGCGGCGAAGTCTTATTCGGGAAGCTGCGCCCCTACTTTCATAAGGTTGGCGTCGCGCCGGTGGATGGAGTTTGCTCGACCGACATCGTCGTGATCGCCCCGCGGGATGAAGCCTGCTTCGGCTTTGTGTTGGGGAACGTCTCGAGCGACGCGTTCGTTGAGTACACGAATGCGGGGTCAACGGGCACGAAGATGCCTCGTACGAGCTGGAACGAGATGGCGCGGTACCCGCTTGTGATTCCGTCAGAGCAAGTCGCAGGTGCCTTTACGGTAATGATTCGCCCTGCCGTAGAGCGGATCATTACATCCATCCACGAATCCAGAACACTTGCCGCCCTACGCGACGCGCTGCTGCCCAGACTCATCTCCGGTGAGCTGCGGGTGAGGGACGCCGAGAAGTTCGTGGAGGCGGCCGTATGAGCGCGGTGCTGACCGAATCCGAAGTCGAAAGCGCCGCCCTCTCGTGGCTGGAGGGACTGGGCTACGCGATTCTCCACGGTCCCGAAATCGCCCCCGGCGAGCCGGCGGCCGAGCGAGAGTCGTACCGGGAGGTGATCCTGGCCGGGCGGTTGCGGGACGCGATCGTGCGGCTGAATCCGACCATGCCGGCGCAAGCCATCGAGGATGCCTTCCGCAAGGTGTCTCGCATCGACTCGCCCTCGCTGATCCAAGGGAATCGCGCTCTCCATCGTATGCTGGTGGACGGCGTGGACGTCGAGTACCAAGCCGACGGACGGGTCGTCCACGACAAGGCGCGGCTGATCGACTTCGAGAACCCCGACAACAACGACTGGGTGGCGGTGAACCAGTTCACCGTGCAGGAAGGCCAGCACACGCGCCGCCCGGACATTGTCCTGTTCCTGAACGGCCTTCCACTCGGCGTGATCGAGCTCAAGAACCCGGCCGACGAGAATGCAACGATCTGGACGGCGTTCAACCAGCTCCAGACCTACAAGCAGCAGATCCCTTCGCTTTTCGCGTTCAATGAGCTGCTGGTCATCTCCGACGGACTGGAAGCGCGGATCGGATCACTTACCGCGAACCGGGAGTGGTTCCTGCCTTGGCGGACGATTGAAGGCGAGGAGTTGGCCCCTACTTCCATGCCGCAGCTTGAGGTGCTCATCAAGGGTGTCCTCGACCGGTGGCGGTTCCTCCACTTCGCCCGCCACTTCGTCGTCTTCGAAGAGGAAGCGGGCGGCGTGCTGACCAAGAAGCTCGCGGGCTATCACCAGTTCCACGCCGTGTTGGTGGCGGTCGAGGCCACGGTTGACGCCTCGCGCTCCGGGGGCAGCAGACGCTGTGGCGTCGTGTGGCACACCCAGGGCTCGGGCAAGAGCCTGACGATGGCTTTCTACGCGGGACGGATCATCCTCCACCCCGCGATGGAGAACCCGACGCTTGTCGTCCTAACGGATCGCAACGACCTTGATGACCAGCTCTTCGGGACCTTCGCCCGCTGCCATGAGCTTCTTCGCCAGAAGCCGGTCCAGGCGCGGGACCGCGCCCACCTACGCGAGCTCCTCCAGGTGGCGGCTGGCGGAGTCGTCTTCACGACCATCCAGAAGTTCTTGCCAGAGCAGAAGGGCGACACCTTCCCCAAGCTCTCGGACCGGCTGAACGTGGTGGTCATCGCCGACGAGGCGCACCGGAGCCAGTACGATTTCATCGACGGCTTTGCGCGCCACATGCGCGACGCCCTGCCGAACGCCTCCTTCATCGGATTCACGGGAACGCCCATCGAGCTGACGGACAAGAACACGCGGGCCGTGTTCGGCGACTATATCAGCATCTACGACATCCAGAGGGCGGTGCAGGACGGCGCGACCGTTCCCATCTACTACGAGAGCCGGCTCGCCAAGTTGGAGCTGAAGGAGGCGGAGAAACCGCGACTGGACGAGGAGTTCGAGGAGATCACCGAGGGCGAGGAGGAAGCGCACAAGGAGAAGCTCAAGACGAAGTGGGCGGCCCTTGAAGCCGTCGTTGGAACGGAGAAGCGCATCCGGCTGATCGCCCAGGACATCGTCAATCACTTCGAGCACCGCCTCGAGGCCATGGACGGCAAGGCCATGATCGTATGCATGAGCCGCCGGATCTGCGTGGAGCTTTACAACGCCATCGTCGCGCTCCGGCCCCAGTGGCACGATGGCGACGACGCGGCGGGAGTCATCAAGGTCGTGATGACGGGCTCGGCCTCGGACCGCCTGGAATGGCAGCCTCACATCCGAAACAAGCCCAGGAGGGAGGCGCTGGCCAAGCGCTTCAAGGACCACGCCGATCCGATGAAGCTCGTGATCGTGCGCGACATGTGGCTCACGGGTTTCGACGCGCCCTGCCTCCACACGATGTACGTGGACAAGCCCATGCGGGGCCATGGCCTGATGCAGGCCATTGCCAGGGTGAACCGTGTCTTCCGGGACAAGCCGGGCGGCCTCGTGGTGGACTATCTCGGGCTTGCCGACCACCTCCGCAAGGCGCTGGCGAACTACACCGAGAGCGGGGGCAAGGGCGAGACGGCGGTCAATCAGGAAGAGGCGGTCGCCGTCATGTTGGAGAAGTACGAAGTCTGCTGCGGCCTCCTCCATGGCTTCGACTGGTCGGTCTGGGCGAAGGGTTCGCCGGCCCAACGCTTGGGGCTTCTTCCCCCCGCCCAGGAACACATCCTGGCGCAGGAAGACGGCAAGGCCCGTCTGCTCAAGGCTGTCACGGAACTTTCGCAAGCCTTCGCCCTATCGGTCCCGCATGAGAAGGCTTTGGAGATCCGCGACGACGTGGCTTTCTTCCAGGCGGTCCGCGCCGCGCTCGCCAAGTCCGGTGCGCCCAGTCCGAAACCGGAGGAGGACCTCGATCACGCGATCCGGCAGCTCGTTTCCCAAGCCGTGGCGTCCGACCGGGTCATCGACGTGTTCGCCGCGGCCGGTCTCCAGAAACCGGACATCTCCATCCTCTCCGAGGAGTTCCTGGCCGAGGTGCGCGGCCTGCCTCAACGGAATCTCGCCGTCGAGCTCCTGCGCAAGCTGCTGAACGAGGAGATCAGGACGCGTTCCCGGAAGAACTTGGTGCAGTCACGATCCTTCGCCGAGATGCTGGAGAAGTCCATCCGCGCCTACCAGAACCGGGCCATCGAGACCGCCCAAGTGATCGAGGAGCTGATCGCACTCGCCAAGGAGATACGCGAAGCGGATCGCCGGGGCGAGGCACTCGGCCTCTCCGAGGAGGAGATCGCCTTCTACGACGCCCTGGAGACCAACGACAGCGCGGTCAAGGTGCTGGGCGACGAGACGCTCCGAACAATCGCCCGGGAGCTCGTCCAGACCGTGCGCAGCAACGTCACCATCGACTGGACGGTGAAGGAGAGCGTGCGCGCTAAGTTGCGTGTACTGGTCAAACGGATTCTCAAGAAGTACGGTTACCCGCCGGACAAACAGGAGAAGGCCACGCAGACTGTCTTACAGCAGGCAGAAGTCTTGTGCAAGGACTGGGTGGCATGAAGCAGATTACGGAAGGCCGGGCGCATCTTCGGGATCGGATTATTCGGTCTCTTAGGGCACAGGGCTTTCGCGTCCGTGGAGGCGAGATCTTGCCGCCCAAGGACTTGTCCAAAGAGAGAATCCGTGAGCTGCATGAGACCGCCGTCGAGCACAGGATCGAGCGGGCGCGAGATGGTCTGTTTCGCGTGGAGAAGGATCTGCTGCGCTACATCGAAAAGTACGGCACCGGCACGCTGATGATGATCGAGGAGAGCGCGGCGGCGGGGCTGCCGCCGCCGGACTTCGAGCCGCGTGACTCGGAGTTCCGCGCCGTGGTGTGGCGCGACTGGCTCACCGAGGAGGTTCTCGCGCGGATGGACCTCAACGCCCGCCAGCGCGGCGCAGTCGCCCGGGTGAAAACCACCGGTCGGATCAGCAACGCCGAGTACCAGCGCCTTGCGAAAGTCCCGAAGAAGACGGCCACGCGAGACTTTGATGACCTCGTCGCCAAGCGAGTCCTGGTGCGAGTCGGCACGACGGGGCGCGGCACCCACTACGTGCTCGCGGGGAAACGGGACGTCAAAGGGGACAGAAAGGGGACATCGCCGGCACGACCCGGCGAGCGGCTCGGCACGGGCTCGGCTCGAACGACCCGCCGCCGAGGAAGGAACCAGCCGTGACCGACAACGACAAGCGCTCATCGAGGATTACTTGCCCATCGAGGCCATCAGCGCCGAGGCCTCGCGGGAGAAGTCAGTGCGCAAGGGGCACATCTCGACGCTGCACCTCTGGTGGGCGCGGCGTCCCCTCGTGGCCTGTCGTGTGGCGGTGTACGGGGCACTTGTCCCCGCGAGTCGCTTCCGTCCGGCGAACGGGCCCGAGGAGAAGCGTGACAGCCTGACCCGAGCCAACGCGGCGAAGTTCGTTGAGCGGCTGTGCCAGTACCCGGGCTCGCCGCAGGCCATCGCGGAGGCGCAGAAGCACATACTTGAGGCCCACGCGCAACGGCTCTCTACGGAGACCGGCAAGCCGGTTACCGTCGAGGACATCGTCGAGGGGCGCGCGCCGAAGCCCAAGATGCTGGACATGTTCGCGGGCGGACGGCGCGATTCCGCTCGAGGCGTTGCGCCTGGGGTGCGAGGCCTACGCTCTCGACCTCAACCCCGTCGCCCACATCATCGAGCTCTGCACGCTCGTCGTTCCGCAGAAATATGGGAAGCCCGACCCGAGCGCGCGGGGCATGACCGGACCGAAGAACGCGAAGGGCGAGGCGACCTGGGGCGGCCTGGCCGTTAGTAGACCGATACATTCGGGGACCCATCCGATGGCGAGACCGTGAACCCTCGGGGTCTCCAGATTTCGGATGCGGTGTGGGATGGACCTGTCCTCACAGTCTAGGAAGACCCTCGATCCGTACGACAGAGGATCTGCTCCAACAGGTTGCGTTCCGTTTCGGACAAATGGCAGCCATGGGGACAGATCTGATAGACCCGTGTGAGCCGGACCCCACACTCGGGGCATCGGTAGGAAGAACGCAACCTGCGAAGCAGAGGAGACGGCGGATCGTACGTGGCTGGGCGGCCGTTGATGTGCGGTGCCGAGGCGGTTTCCTGGGGATTCCTGGTCATGCGGTGTGTTCCTCCTTGGGTGGTGGTGATTCCGTGAAGGCCTGATCACCCACCACCGCGAGGGTCATCAGGACGGCGAGGATCACGGTCAGGCCCTCGCATTCGAGCGACATCGTCCTCTCCTAGCCCGCGGCCATCGGCAGCACTGGACGTTTCTCGATGCAGTCCAGACAGCGGACGCCGCTGACCGTTCGGATCAACAGGCGTTCTTGGCGCGATTGACACGCCGGGCAGACGATCAGAAAATGCCCGGTACAGTTCTGGGCGCACCGCCGAACCCGGATCAACTGGGTCAGGTCTCGGAAGGACACCCGAGCCACCTCACCAGGCTGCAAGTCGGGCTTGAGCCAGGTGTGTAGCCAGGCATCGTGGCCCAGGGAACACCGCGTCACGACCATCATGACCACTTCGCCGCGGGTTTCTTCAGTCGCGGGCTGTTCCCCCACCGTCTCGCTCCCTCTCGTCTTGCAAGATTGGGACATTGGAGTTTCCACCCGTCATCGGCCGGCCGGGGGTGGAAGCGGGGGAAGGACTCGAACCTCCGACCTTCAGCGCATGAGACTGACGAGCTGACCGTGCTGCTCTACCCCGCTCCACTCCTCCCTCTCTTCCTCATATTACGGCCGAGCGAGCAGTCCGGAGAGCGTCGAGCCGAGGTCCTGATGCCCCGCCAAACCCAGCCCCACGATGGCCGCGAACCCGGCCAGGCCGCAGAGGATCCGATCTTGCCATCCGAAGACCGGCCACCGGGCCACACTCACGCGTGTCGGCCGCGGCCACCACACCATGACAGACCCGGAGAGGGCATCCAACAGGATATGAATCAGCATGCCCAGCATGATCCCAAGAGGAATTTCTCTCGTCCAGCCATGGTGCAGGCCAATGAACCAGATGACCGTGCCGGCGCCGATCACGCCCAGGATGGAATGCGAGAGTGTCCGGTGCCCCACGAGGAGCTTGAGCGGCCACGCCAGCCACCACAGCCGCCGGCCGATCGCTGACCAGGGCTCATCGACGTCCGGGAGCATCCCACCAAGGACCACCGCAAGGGTCCAGGCCGGCGCCGACATCCCTCCCGTCCAGACGCCCACGGCTGCCGCGACCGCGGCGTGAGTCTTGCCGCTCATGATTCGGATATTCCCCTTGGGTGGCCAGAACAGCCCCCCCTACGTCCGGTGCGGGTCCTGGACGATCAGCGCCAGCCGCGGTCCCTGCCCGGGGCAATCACGCCGATCGGCCGCCCCCATCGCCTTCCGCGATCCACTCCCGTCAACAGGTCTTGGGAGGTCTTGGGACAGGTGACGACGCGATCACTCACGGGGCCGCGGCAGCGGCCATGAGCATGAGGGACTGGCTCTGATTCAGGAACTTCCCGCCAGTGTCGTGGTCCGCGGTCCTCCGAGGACGCACAACAGGTCTTCCGCCTCCCCTTTCATGAACAGGGCGAACCCATCGACGCGGTGGAGCCGCCGTTCCCGGACCTGGCATTCCGCGATGATCACCTCGCACCGCCGACGCCGGTCCGTCACGGCACACGTTTCCCTCTTCCTCCAGGCGACGAGCAGATTGTCCCAGCGCAGTTCCTCTTCAAACATCTGATGCTCCTCGGTCATGTTCCCTCCCGACCGTATGTGCCACGGCGGGTATCCGCCGCCGCTTCCGATCCGTCTCTTACGGACCACCCCTGCGGCACTCGCTGCGCTCCTCTCCGGTCCCCTGAGACGCCATTTGCTCACGGCAGCCCGTGGCGCTCGCCGTTGCGGTCCGCGTAGAGCGCGTGACCGATCCGTAGCGAGACCAGCATTTCCCACACCAACAACCAGGACACGAGGTGTCGAGCGAATGCAGGATCGATCACCTGGATCGCGTGGCGTAGGGCCCCCGACCACCCCTCCGCCCCAGGTATCCCGAGGCGCCACGCGAGACGAACGACCAGGCCCGTGAGGACCAGCCCGGCGATGGTCCAGATCCCCGCCAGGATCACCGAGGCTTCCATCCGCCAGAGGACCCGGAACGTCCAGGTCGTCGAGCGTCTCGCGCTTGTGGTCCAGAGCCACCCCGCGTAGGCCGTTCCGGCGCTACTCCCCACCGTCAGGCCCACCAGCGCCAGCAAGACGCTCCAGGGCTCAAGCGGGTGAACAGGCTGCTGCCATTCCCCATCGGCCCAGGCCCGTCCCCAGGCGATCAGTCCGATGCCGTAGAAGGCCCCGAGCCCGCATGATGCCCAGGCCCACCGTCCGGTCGCTTGGAGCCCGAAGTACCGGCGCCACAGTGCGTGGAGCTCGCCGCAAAAGGCGTGATCGCCGGGGTCGAGTTGGAGAGAGGGAATCGGCCGTTGTGGCGTGTCTCCTCCCATGTTCACTGCCTCCCCCATGACATGAATGTCCTCCCGTCCGGCCAACAGGCCACCGCCGTCTCGCTGCTCGTCCGGCCTTCTCTCCCGCGCCGGGCGGCAGCCCCCGCGATTGCGCGGCTCAAGGAGCCGGGCCGGACGCGGGCGTTCGGACGGGGAGGAGATGCGGAGATCTCCGGCAGCCGGGCCATGCGGAGCGGGCGGAGCCGGAACCCGATGGGACGGCGTCCCGAAGGGTTGACGCCCCCCTCCGTGGGGGGAACCCCACGGAACGCCCGGGTGCGACACAGCGGCCGGCAATACTGCTGACTGGCTCGGTCGGGCAAGTAGATGCGGCCACAGTGGGCGCAGCGCTTCGGCCGCCAACGTAACGTCCCGGCCCGCTCCTGCATGATGAGACGGAGAACCTGGCGGTAGCATTCCTCAAACGGTTGGTGCTTGCGACGCGCGCGTTCGCCGATGAGCCACGCATCCAGGCTGAAGGGCGCCGGCTCCAGCAGCAAGCGCCCCAGCGCCCGGAGGCGGCGCTCCGGACGCTCCCCTGCCCACCAGAGCGCCCGTGTCAGGTCGTCTTCCGCGAGCGTCCCGTCCAGCCATTTGTGGAGGAATTCTTGATAGTGTGAGAGATGCCTCAGCGCAATGGCCGGCCAGCCTGGAATGGCGCCGGACACCAGCCGTTCGAGCGCGAGAGACACCGGCTTCGCCCTGCCGGCACGACGGTCGAAGACCTGTATCAGATCCTCGTACGTGCGGGCCTCGGCCATCTCGAGCCAGAGGTCCATGGGTCCTCCACCGTGCCGCGGCACGCACACCCGCGTGTCCGGCTGTCTTGCGAACCGCTTCACGGCCGTCCCCGCCACGGTCCGCCGGTTCCGTGCCCATGATGAGGCCGGTGCTGCGCAAACCGTCCCGGACCACGGGTAGGGGGCCGGCGCCCGTTCCCGTGCGCAGCCGGGGCTCTGCCCGGCTGATCCGGCTCTGCCCGGGCTAGTATCCTGACCTCTTCACCCCGGACGACATGGCAGCCCATCCGAAGCCCGTTCCGTTCGTCAACATGCCAGGCCAGCCGGCCCTGGACGAGGATGCGATCGCCCTTCTGGACGGCCAGCGGATCGCCGTAGACCAGGATCGGGATCCGGACGGACTCCCCTCGGTCTCCTCGCGCCTGCGCGGGCTTCACGCACAGGATGCCGTACTGCTGGCTCGGCGGCTGCCCGTTCCGAACTTCTCGGTCCCCGATCCACTGCACGATCCCGGCGATCATCACGTCATTGCGGTCGGCCGTCTGTCCCATCACGATCTCCTTTCGTGGTTACTCCGCGGACTGGGCTTCCGGCTCCGGTCGGACCTCCTGTTCCGCGGCCCGACGGCATCGCTGCCGGATCCACCGCCCGATCATGAGCAGCCCCACGATCACGCCGCCGGCCGTCGCCACCCAGGCCGCCTCATGCGGCATGGCGTGCAGCAGGACGATCGTCAGGAGCAACCCCATGAGGACGCCCGCCCAGACCCTCACGAGCATGGGCCCCCACGACGCCTTGATCTTCAGGTGAGTCTCGCCGTTCATTGCCTCCCTCCTTCCCGCGCCTCTCTCCCAACCCGATGGACCACACCCCGACACCGGCGGAGTTGACGAACTGCCTATTGACGTATTACAGCCGCGCCGCCCCCCCTGACCTCCTTGAGGCCTCACCGGCTCAGATCGACGGCCGTCCATGCCGTTCGCGCGACAACTCCGCGTAAGTCTCAGATCTTCCACAGGTTTCTCTCACCATCATCGTCCAGGAGAGAGACGAGCAGGGTCGCCGCACGGGCTCCCGCAATTCCAGCGCACACGTCTCAGCTGTGACCCGTATCCGCTCAGGCATGGCTTGACAACTGCTATCATAGCTATTATAGTTATCACGATAGCGATACCGACCCCGGTTGCCTGGCTGGATCCGTCCGTTGTTCGCCGGCAGACCGGGGTAGGCTTCCGGACCGAAGAAGCAAGGAGGAGAGGCGATGGTCCTGTCTAGATTCCTGATGTTGGCGGTCGCACTGATCGTGTGTTCGGGGTGCGCGGTGTCCGCCGCGATTAACCAGCCAGCCCAAAAGGATTGGCGGGTCCTGGAGGCGGGCGCCGATCGAGATGAGGTGCGCGCCGAGCTTGGCGCGCCGATCTCGAGCGAACCCACGTACGACGTCTTTCGGTTCCAGGAAGGAGCCAGCGGGTGGAAGTACGTCCGGGCGTTCCTTTACACGGTCGCCGATGTCTTCACGCTGGGCCTGGCAGAACTCATCACGTATCCAGTGGAGAAAGGCATCATGACCGACGCAGATCGGAAGATTCGCGTGCACTACACGCGCGATCTTAAGGTCGCTCGTTTTGAGGATCTCAACGGGAAGACGAAGAACGCTCAGCCGGCTCAGCCCGCAGCGGCGACAGGGCCGGTCGTGGGCGAGCCGAAGGCTCCACCGAATGATCTTGTCGCTGGGGAGCCTCCCCGCACCGCTTCTTCCAAACAAACCACGCCAACCCGTGAGAAGGTCGCGGGGGCACCTGGGCTACCCTCTGCGGTGAGATCAACAGGACTCGCGTCGTCTCCGTCGTCCTCGGCCCGCCCGCCTTCCCTGCAGGCTCCGGACTCCGCGCGGTCCCCAGCGGATCGAGAAGCGGTCCTTGCTCCATCCGTTCAAGCGATGCCCTCCAGCCCGCTTGGATCAGACACGCTGACACAGCCAGGACTGGCGCAAGCGGAGGCGCGCAAGCCCGAGGCCATGGACCAGCCCCCTCCGGCAATGATGTCCGCAGCGACGGCACCCGCGAAGGGGCCAACCGTGCAGCCGTCCGCACCTCGGGTTCCGGCTTCCCGTCAGCCTGTTTCCACGCCACCAAAGGCTGTGATCTGCTATGCGCCGGCCGGGAAATGGGCGAATGTCCGGGGGGCGCCCGCGTCAAAGGCGCCGATCATCGTGGAGGCAACGGGCATCTTGCGGGGTACCGGCGAACACTCTCCACCGTTCGTCGAAGTCAAGACCTCAAAGGGGCAGATTGGATGGGTCAACCAGGCTGTGGTGGCCAGGGTTGCCTGTCGCTAGACATTGATGGATGCCGGCGGGGGTGGTCGTTGCGACCGCGACGTGCCCCCCAATAACTGCGTCAACGCGCTTGAGCGCTTTCTGGATGAGGTGCGTTTCATACCAATCGATCTCGTCGGCGGGGCTGATGCCGGACGGAGGGCCGCAGGCTCCAGCCCCAGCACCGTGTTTCCCTTGAGCGTGTTGAACTGCGCCAGAAGATGGCGCCACCAGCAACGGAATGTCATCTTTTCGGTCCCGCGTCATAAAAAAACGCCCTGGGGTGTAACACCCCAGGGCGTTGCGTTTCAGCGTGCGGTTGCGTTCTCAGGAAGTATTGATCGGCCTACCCGGGCAGCTCAAGGGTGATGCGAACCGCATCCTCGACAGCGGCCAGTTCTTCGGCTTTCAAGGTGTCGATTCGAGAGCAGAGGCGGGCCTTGTCCACTGATCGAATCTGATCCCCTAGCACCCTGGCCGGCTTCCCGGCGACCGTGATCATTGCCTCCCCGGGATAGAGAGAGTCTACGTTGCTGGTGATGGGCAAGACCACGACACGAGCCCCGTAGGCGTTACAGGAATTGTTGGAGACGATCACGGCCGGCCTGGTTTTCTTGATTTCCGAACCGAGCGTTGGATCCAGGGCGACCCAGTAGATATCCCCACGTTGGGGCGCTCGCTTCATGCAGGCCATCCCTCGGTCTCGGTCCGCTCCCATTCGTCGGCGAGGGTCTCCCTCCAAGATTCCTTGCGAGCTGCCCGGTACGCGGCATCCAGGGTCTTCCGATCAGGACCCAGCTTCGCTCGAACAGCGTTCGTGATAAACGCGCTCATTTTCTTGGGTGGGACTTCCCGCTTCAACCGTTGGTACACCTTTTCCTCCATCGTGATGTTGAGCCGGACAGTCATGAGAACCTCCCGAATACAGGTATATGCTGTATTCTAGCCTGGAACAAGGAGATTCTCAAGCCTACGAAACGCCCTGAGGTTGCAGGACCCCAGGGTGTTTCGTTCTCTCGCGGTCAACTGTGCGCGAAGGTGTTCCTCAGCTGATCCTCGATCCCGCGTCTCGTCTGCTCGCTGGCTCCCCCTGCCGATTCGATCAGGTAGTCCAACTGCCCCTCGATTCCCTCATTGTTGATGGCAGAGGCCTCCTGGCTTTTCATGTCGTGCACCAGGCTGTCCAGGGCATCGTCCGGCAGGTCCAACCGCTTGGCCATGTTGCTGAGATGTGTGATCAGTTCAGTCTTGCTCATCGTCCCTCCTGTTCCGCCGACGTGGCCTCTCCAGCCACCACGTCCTCTTCTTCCGCACGTGGCTGGCGGTGTGGTGACAGGTCAGGCGTGCATGCCTACCGTGATGATAGACGTTGGCAATCATCACGCCTTCCGGGGCTTGTCGTTCAGCCATCCCTGCTTATAACAAGTCCGCCGGCGTCAACCGGCGATTGGGCACCTTGGTTAGGCCGTGCTTCCGGAGGATCCGCTCGGCCTCGGCCAGGAAGCGAGCGGCTTCCACCTTCGTCCATCCGCTAAACAGATCGGTGCCAGGCTTGTGGATCATGGCCTCTTGGGCGCACTGGTCCACGCTATAGGGACTCACCGTGATGGTCCATCCGGCTTGGCGAAACTCCTCGAACCAGGCCGGTTGACGAGCGTTCAGAACGGTGACATGGAGTCCCCAGGTCTTATAGGGCGATTTTGCCTGCCACTCCACGATCGGGCATGGCAGACGCTGCGGGGGTCTCTTCATCGATGTCTCTCCTTGCTATGGTTTCATGCGTCTCAGATCCCATGAGGGGAATCCAAGCGGGTCTCGCGCCAGTACACCGTGACGAGGAGGCCCGGGAAGGCCTGGTTCAGCGCGGCCATCTTTATCGTGGCTTCGACGATCAGACTGCCGGCCATCGTGTACTAGTACGGAATCACAAACCGCTTCTTCATGTGTGTCGGACCTCCATGAGGACATTGGCGTTCCGTTCGTTCAGGACTCTTTTCCCGTGACGACGAGCGTCTCGGCGAGTTTCATGGCGAGATCCGGCGTGTCAAACCGGACTCCCATCCGGCCGTGGCCGTCGAACCGGAGTTGCATCATGCCCACGTCCCACCACGTTCCGACGATCACGTCCTTGTGATCCCGCATGGCCTGAAACTGGCCGCCGATCGCGACAGTCGATGGGTTCATGTAGAAGCGGAGGACCCTGCGAACTTGTCGAGCGCGGCGAGGGATTCGATCTGCGTGTATGGCAGCGAATTCGGCGCGTCGTCATCAGTCTTCTTCGATCCAGCCGCGCAGCTGAAGCGTGAGGCCGTTGAGGATGTCCGAAACCGTGCCGTTCGCGGACGGCAGCCACTGCCTGGCCCTCGACACGAGCGCGTGAAAGGCATTTCGTCGGCTTGGCGATGGGCAGGATTCGACTTTCCTACGATTCGGATGCCATGCCGGCGCGGTCTACACGGACGGCCATTGGCTCGCGTGGCGGAAGTCATCGGGGACGACGACGTGGTTCGGCTCCCATGGAGCCTACCGCATTGACACCGATCTATCCGTATATTACGACCGTCCGATGACGTGCGGCACCTTCAGCCTGATGACGGAGTCGATCGGCTCAGAGGTGTGTGGCTGGCTCTACGCCATGTTCCGCCTTGGGCCGGCATGTTCTTCGCCACATTGCGGATCATTCGCCGAATTTCCGCGACCCTCGGTCGGCGTCGGCCGGCCCTGCCCGCCGAGGAGGAGGGGCCAGGCGCGGCGTCGGCCTCCCCCAAACGACCGGACCATCTCATCGGTGAACAGGGGACATCTCAAATCGGTGATTTGTGGACAACCAGCGTCGGTCTTGACAGAGCAATCGGGCCAGGCTCTTCTCCTGCCGACCCCATGGGGGGGCAATCTCCCACATCTCATTGCAAACGTCTCCTGGCAGGCCCCGGTCCCGGGCCGGCAACTGGCCAGTGCTCGGGCACGGGCCGGTCCGGGATCAGGTCGGTGCGCTCTTCGGCTTCCCGCCTCAACAGCGGGATGAGCCGGGGATCGGTCTGGACGCCCGCATGACACACTCCGGGCCTTCCCACGGCCCATGGCATTGAAAAAGAGCAATGGGCGCCCCAGATGCGGATTCTGACCGTGGGCGGGTATCATTGGCACAGCAGAGAATGGACGTCAAGCTCGGAGACCAAGGACCCGCCGGATTCCTTCCTCAATCGAGGCCCAGGCCTCGGGAGGAAGCGTCCCGATCCGCTTTTTGAGACGGGACTTCTCCAGCGGCCCGACCGACTCGCACTTGGCATAGCTGGCGGTGCGCAGACCAGTCTGCTCTGGTTCTTCTGGAAGGGGCACGCGGAGCGGACTCGGGACAGAGGTGAGCGGAATGACCAGGACATCCGGCCAGGCAGATTCATTCACGGCGTTGATGCTGACGACCAGAACCGGACGTGGTTTGGGGTGCCTTGGCGGGACAACGGTCCAGATCTCGCCACGCTTTATTCCTCCCTCCACATCGCCTCCTCCATCAGGTCCCGCAGGGCCGCGTGGGCACGTTGTTCATCCTCGGGCTCCTTGTGCTTGGCCAGAGCCCGCCGCAGGGCGAGGTCCTCGGACGCTTCCTGAAAACGCCGGAGCACCCGCTCTAACTTTTCGGAGCGTGATTGGCCGGGAAGCGAATCCAGGAAGCGCACCAGCGGTCGGTCCACCGTCACGGAGAGTTTTTCCTTCACAGCTTCAACCTGTTTATGGGTAGGATAGTTGGTAGGATAGGTTATCCGATCCAGGAGGGTCTGTCAAGGGCGCTTCCTCGTTGGCTGACGGGGCAGCCCTGCGCACCTCCAGAGCCGGCGCCCCGGTCCCGCCTGTAGTGAGCTCGTCGAACTGCCTGCGGTGAGCCTCGTCGAACCGGGCCGGCCTAACGACACGATGAATGCACAACGATTCGCAAAGCCTTACGTTCATCATTCCGCATTCATCACTCAGCGTTCCTGCTGTTACCGCCAGTCGCCCGACAGCACCCAGGCGCCCCAGTCGTTCGGCCGGCTGTCGCCACCGTACTTCGCCCGGTTCTCTTTCATCACATCCAGTTGGGCCTGCCGCAGCGCCGCCGCTTTCCCCAGCGGCCCGCCATCACTCGGGCTTCGCCAGAGATACCCGTAGAAACTTCGTCATCAGGCGGACCATCGGCTCATCCGGCACCTTCCCAGAGGCTCGTCAGCCGCGTGCAGGCCCCGGTCCCGGGCCGGCACCTGGCCCCTACCCCACCTATCCTCCCCTTATCAAGGGGAGGGATGGGAGGGGGTGGCCGGTCCGGGATCAGGGTGGTGCGCTCTTCGGAGTCGGCGCTTCAGGGGCAGGAAGTCCGGCGCGCCTCGCTTCGCGGAGGGCATGAGTTCGACTCACCTGGCCTCCCCTTACGAAGGGGCGGTATTTTCAAAATCGAAGACCAAGGACTCAAGGGTTCAAGCGTCCAAGGGCTCAGGGAGTCTTCGCGCACCGGAAGCCGACGCTGCCGGGCATCAGGACGACGCCGCGCCGGATCGCGGATCGGATGTCGAACGCGTCGTCGTCCCACGACCCGCCACGGAGGACCTTGGCGCGACTATTGTCGTCCGAACTGGTCCACTCCCAGACATTGCCCGCCAAGTCGTAGATCCCGTAGGGGCTTTTGCCCGCCTCGTAGTTCCCAACCGACTGAAGCACCTTGCGATAGGGTTCACACGAAAAGAAGCCGCCGCAGGACTTGCCGTAGTTCGCATGTCGGCTCGTCGGCGCTTCGTCCCCCCACGGGTACTCCCGTCCATCTGTGCCTCGCGCCGCCTTCTCCCATTCCTGCTCCGTCGGCAGCCGCTTGCCGTAATGACGGCAATAGGCGTCCGCGTCATACCAGGTGACGCCCACGACCGGCTTCTGTCCGTAGCTGACCGGCACGGAAGTCTCCCAGTACACCGGCGCGGCCCGGCCGCTTTCCGCCATGAACTTGGCGTACTGCGCCGTGCTGACTTCGTACTTGTCCATGTAGAAGGCCGGCAGCGAGAGCCGCTGGTTGCTGTCGCCGTAGAGGAACTCCCCGTCCGGCACCAGGAGCATCGGCGCCCCGTCTCTCCCGGTGAGCTCCCGCCCGGTCTGCTTGGGCAGGTCGTAGGCCTTGGCCAACTCGATCTTCTTTTTTCGCTCTTCAAGCTGCCGCATCTTTTCCTCAATCTGCCGCTGCAAGGCCGCTTGCTTCTCCTGCTCCTCCAGTGCCCGCTCTTGCTCTTGCAAGGCTTGCAGCTCCTGCTCGGCCTGCGTCAGCGCGGCGCTGGGACCGGGGACCGGCCCCGGCGCCGGGCGTCGTCTCGGCTCAGCACGCACGGCGGCGGGCCGCGCCGCCGCGAAGAACACGAATTCCCCCGGCTCGTTCGCCAGCTTCCACAGCTCCGGCCGCTGCCGGTGCCCCTTCGACTGCGCCGCGGAAAAGACCCGACTTTCCAGATAGCTGTACAGTTCTGAGGCCGGGACAATCCCATCGTCGTTCAGATCCGCCAGTCCCTTGCGCAGCCCCTCCAGCAGATAATAGGTGAAGACGCTGTGGCCCCATTCCGGCGCCTCCATCGCCTGCTGGTCCGGCCCGCCGGCGGTGATGAGCTGCCGGCCCTTCTCCCGCGTGATCGTCTTCAGGTACGCTTCGGTCATGGGGGGCAGCGTGCTGCGGAACTGCTGGCCCGCGATCCCGCCATAGCACACGTCCACGAGAAACAGGACATGTTTGGACGGCAGGGCATCGGCCAGTTCTTTGATGAGTCCCATGCTGATCGCGGTTTCGGCCAGCGCGTCCTGCTCCCCGTTCACCGGCAGCAGGTAGCCCATCTCCTTGCCGCCCTTCGACTTCTTGGTCTCCCCGTGTCCGGCATAGTAAATGACCACCCGGTCCGGCTCGCCCACCCGGTCCACCAGCTTGTCGCCCAATTCCTTCAGGATATTGCGGCGCGTGGCCTGCTGATCGTACAGCGCCGCCACCTGATAGCCGCGCCGCCCCAACTCGTCCGCCACGGCCCGGGCATCGGCCACCGCGTACTTGAGGCGCCGGACCTTCTCGTACTGGTCAATGCCGATCACCACCGCCCAGGACTTGCCGGTCTGCCCGGCCACGTAGTCGGCGGCGGCCTTGCCGTCAATCTTGACCCCGCGCGTCTCGGCCAGCGCAGACGAGCATAGGACACAGGACACGACTCCAACCGTAACCAGCGTCAGGAAACGCGTTTGCATGCCCGCCTCATCTTGCGTCAGGTGTTGTCATTCAGCCTGTCCTCTTCTTGCCATCTGCGTTTGCTATCTGAGCGTGTCCGTTATCGGGGCCGGCGCCAGGCGATGGCCGGCATGTTCGTGCAGCGTGTCCTCATCCTCCTCATGGTTCCCTTGTCCGCCCGCATGCCCCCGCACGCCGGCGGCCTGGTTCGCCTCGCGCGCCGCCGGCACGCGCACCGCGGCCAGGCTGCAATTCAAGCGATCCACGCCCACCAGGCCGTGCTCCACGTGCGACAAGTCCGTCACCTGGCCCAGCAACCAGCCGCCGGTGCGGGCATGCCGCTGATCCATCGGCGCATCGAACACGTTCCCGGCTTCATTGCTCGTGAAGCAGATGGCGGGCGAACCGACGGCGAGATCGGCGGCGTTCGCCGGGCGCGTGGCCCAGAAGTGCGCCGTGCGCAGCTCGCGGGCATCGGTGAGACGATGAAACAGCGCCGCTCCGCCGGCAGCCGCTGCCGGCGGCTGCCTCATCTCCGCCACGTGGACATACAGACTGGTCCCCGCATAGGGCCCGTCGGCGATGAAGTAATCCGTGGGCAGAATCCCGTGCCGATCCTCCGTGCCCGACTGGGCCGCCGCGGCCCGACTCTTTTCCTCAAGAGCCGCGTCATGCTGCTCCTTCTTGCGGAGCACCTGGCTGCGCTTGGAGAGGTACCAGGCCTCCTCGGGGTTCAGCCGGATCGCTTCATCCAGGTCCTGGAGCGCCTGGTCGTAGTCGTTCCTCCGATAAGAGACGCCCGCGCGCCCAGCATAGGCGTCGGCGTGCTTCGGATCGAGCCGGATGGCCTGAGTGAAATCCTCGTTCGCGCGCTCGAGTTCCTTTTTGCCGAAATACGCCTTGCCCCGAAAGGTCAGGCTCGCGGCATCCTTAGGGTTGAGCCGGATGGCCTGGTCCAAGTCGGCGATTGCGCGATCATAGTCCTTCTTGTGGAAGTAGGCCCTGCCGCGGTACGCCCAGCTATCGGCTTTGTCCGGGGCAAGCCGCAGGGCCTGATCGAAATCCGCGATCGCGGGATCGAGTTGCTCCAGGTTGAAGTAGGCCGTGCCGCGGTTGTGAAAGCTCTCGGGCTTATCAGGCTTGAGCCGAATGGCGCGGCTGAAATCCGCGATCGCGCGCTCATACTGCCGCTTGTAGAAGTAAGCGCTCCCCCGGCCGAACACCGCCCGCTCCAGGTTGGGATCAAGTCGGATCGCTTCGTCGTAATCCGCAACTGCCAGGTCGTACTGCTTCTTCAGCGCGTAGGCATGGCCGCGCATGTCGAAGACCGAGGCGAGGGTCTTGTCGCTCAGTCGTCCCGACTCGATCAAGCGGGAGCAGGCCTGCACGCCGATGTCGGGGGCTTGGTCGTGCTCATAGACGCACCGCTTGGGATCGTCGTCCTCCAGCGCAGCGACGTCCGTCCCCGAGACGATCAACAGGGCGGCAAAGGCCCCACGAAGCCAGAAGCCCCGGAGTGGCCAACGTACCATCCGGCTCACAGATCCGGCGCCCATTGTGGTCATCTCTTCCGCAGCCCCGTGCTCGCTCCCGTTCACCATGTCCTCATAGACAGCATGCCACCTCGTGCTTGGTCAGCCGTCGTCCCGGCCCAGGCCCAGGCACCACTCTGCATTGTTCAGTGTTCATCATTCAGCGTTCTGCGATGCCTTTACGGCGCATCCTGGACGCAGCGGAAGCTGTGCGCTCCCGCCCCCGCGCCTTGCGCGCGGTTACGGCCTATGCTAGCCTGAATGCGGGTGGATCGCGGACAGCGAAAACGGCTGGCTGATATTTGCGAGAAGCTTGGCGTGGCGCTCTTCGTGGGCGCGGCGCTCCAGGCCATCCTATCCGAAGCGTTTGCTCTTCGCCCCTTCGTCGTGGCCGGCGTCGCCGTCGTAGGATTTAGCTTGCTCGTCATCGCCATCGTGCTGTCCAAGGAGGTCTGAGCATGGAACTGCTGATGCTCGCGATCATGGCGCTGATCTTCGTCCTGGGCATGTGGTGGTATCTGAGCCACCAGCACCGTTAAATCTCGGCCTCGTCACCTGGGATCAGCCCCTTCGACGAGCCCATCCTCGAAACCAGCCTGCATGGTCCTCACTCAGCACTCAGCGTTCATCGTTCAGCGTTCTGCGTTGCTTTTACCGCGCGTCCTGGGCGCAGCGGAAGCCATACGTTAGAGTCCGACTTGGACAACAATGGGCAGCGTCGGCACAGAAATGTTGCAGGAGGCCTTTTCTCCATATTTAGTCCTAGGGTAAAGTCGCATTCTTGCCACCTGATTGGGTAGGCTGGAGGCATGACGCGACGGCATCGATGTCCGAAATGCGGCCACGCCAGAACCTGGATCATTCGCGGCGATCGACGGCGGTGCGCTCGCTGTCGGTACGATTGGCGACCGGGGTTGCCGCTGCGCCTGACGCGGCATCAGTGGAGCGCCCTGTTGCGATGCCACGTCCGCGGGCTCAGTGCCGCCGCCATGGCCGACGAGACCGGCCTGCACCGGCAGCGGGTGTTGCGGGCCTTGACCGTCCTGCGCCAGGCGCTGCGGCGGGAGGTCCCGCCGATCTTCCACGGCACGGTCGAAGTGGACGAGACGGACGTCGGGGGGGCGTGGCGGAACAAGCGGCGCCCGCAACGGGCGCGAGGCACCAAGCGCGGACGCGGGACGACCAAGACCCCGGTGTTTGGCATTCTGTGCCGCGACGGGCAAGTCTGGGCGCAGGTCGTCCCCGATGTGGAGGCCCAGACGCTGTTGCCGTTGATTGGCCGGCGGGTGCGGCGCGGGTCGGTGATCTGCTCGGATACGTGGACGAGTGACACCGGGGTGGCCGCCAAGGGGTATGTCCACCGCCTGGTCGCGCATGGGCAAGGCGAGTTCAGCAACCGGCGCGGCACGCATATCAACGGCCTGGAGGGGGTCTGGGGCTACCTGAAGCGACGGTTGGCCGCCAAAGGCGGGATTCGCCGCGAACGCTTGCCGCTGTACCTGGCCGACTATGTCTGGCGCTATAACCATCGGCGACTCTCGGTGGCTCAGCAGGTCACTAGGCTGCTGAAGTTGCTCCAAGAGAAACACGTATAGGCTGGTGGTAAAAGTGCGACTTTACCCTCGCAAATAAACCGCCCGGCGTCACGCGCGGCCCCGCTGTTGCCGGAGCCAACCGCCGACCTGCTGGCCCAACCCGACCAGCTCCTTGGCCGCATGCTCGTACTGCTTCACGCTCGTAAAGCCCAAATCCCTGCCGAGGCGGACCAGGAACTGCAACTTCTCCAGTTCCAGGTTGGCCCGCTGGAGGAGCGGAATCTTGTCCCGCGTGTAGGCGGCCTCCACCAGCAGCATGAGCACGGTCAGGATCGCGGTTTCGATCCGTTCGCCGAGGATGAAGCGGTGGGAGCGGGGGAACTTTC
>JBFLWP010000027.1 GCA_040757595.1 Nitrospirota bacterium
GGCTCCTGGAGACCGTCGCCGAGATCGGCAAGGACATGAAGGCCGAGGGCAGCAGAACCATCCGCCTGATCAGCGTCGGGCTGATCCTGGGCAGCATCCTGATCGCCCTCTTGAATCTCTTGGCCGTTCGGCCCAGAAGAAAGGAAACGTCTGCCGCGTGGGCGGTGGACCGGCCGGAACTCCAACGCTCGGAGTAACCGTTGAGATTAAAGGTAATCCCGGTGGCTTCGAAAAAGGGTGAGAACATGAGGGTTGACAGAGGAGGCTGAGTTGAGTATGGTAAGGCCCCTCCGCGGAAGAGACATCTGCCGCGGCTCTATTCAACCTTAGGGATACCGGAGGTTCTTCCACACAACCCGCCAGCGTACGTCAGACACGTAACTCGTTCAGGGTCATTTCATCCCAGAAGTAATTGCAAGGAGGCCGGTCCATGCGTTACCTCGCGTCTTTTCTTTTTCAGCGGTTCATCCCCGTCGTCGCCCTTCTCGTCGGCGGGACCCTTTCGGGAGCTTCTCTGGCCTGGGCTGAGTCTCCCTCTTCCCACACAGGGCACGCCGCCGTGCACCAGACCTCGATGGCGAACCAAGCGCCGGCTTGGGCCGAAAAGCTCAAAGGGCAAACCGTCGTCGAGGACACGCTCTCCGGCCGCCCCGACCGGGCGGCGCAGGTCGAGCAGCAGCATCAACGGATCATGGAGCAGATGTCGCACGACCCGCAGGTGCATCAAGTGAACACGGGCATGTACAACGGCATGTCCATGTTGCATCAGTACGGGGCCGGCGGCCAGGATCTCCTGCTGATGTCGGACCCGCGGGTCGAGCCGGTCGCGGCTCAGGGCGGTCGTTGCCCGGCCGGCGCCCCGGTCAGGCAGTACGACGTTTCGGCGATCAACGTCGAGATCACGCTCAACCAGTGGCTGGACTACTATCCCGGCTACATGTACGTGCTGACCGAGAACCTCGACAAGGTCCGGGAGGAAGAGGCGAAGAACAAGGCTGCGCGGGAGAAGGAAGGGTTTGATCCGGGCGCGGTTCTCCCGGGAGTCCAGGCCCAATGGATCCAACCGCTGGTGATCCGCGGCAACCAGGGCGACTGCGTCAAGATCACGCTGAGGAACAAGCTGGAAGAGGGCGGGGGACCGGTCAGCCTGCACGTTCACGGCTCCAGCATGGTCGTCAGCGCCACGGGGAAACCGGCCACCACGACCAATCCGGACTCGATCGTCGAGGAAAAGAAGAGCGTCGAGATGGAGTGGTACATCCATCCGACGACTCAAGAGGGGGGCCGGCAGTTCCACAGCTACAGCCAGGATCGCGAGCTCACGGTGATGGGGCTCTTCGGGACCTTCGTGGTCGAGCCCAAGGGGTCGGAGTATCTGGAGCCGTTGGGTACCGGCGAGCCTACGCCCCAGCGGAGCGGCTGGCAGGCGATCATCAAGAACGGGACGGGGCCGGATTTCCGCGAGTTCGTGCTGATTTACCACGAGGTCGGCGACGAGGCGTTCCGTCCGGTCAACAAGAAGGGCGACTTCCTTCCGCAGCGGGACCCGCTGACCGACGCCTACCGTCCGGGCGGCCGTGCAATCAACTATCGCAGCGAGCCGTTCGGCATCAACAACATGCACGTGCAGCACGAGTATTTCGGGTTCGAGGACGAGTCGATGGGGTACAGCTCCTACACGTTCGGAGATGCGGCCCCGACGATTCCCCGGTCCTACCTGGGCGATCCGGCGAAGTTCCGGCTGGTCCACGGCGGATCGGAAGTGTTCCATTCTCACCATCCCCACGGGGGGACCATCCGCTGGCCGCGCAGCCCGCGGGCGATCGACGACATGAACCTCTGGGCCACGGCGACCAACGGCCCGGTCAAGTATCCGGTGATCCGCCACAAGACGGACAGGGTTGACGTGGAGGTGATCGGGCCCTCCGAGGCGTTGGACCTGGAGACCGAGTGCGGCTCCGGCCTGTGCCAGCAGCTGGCGGGCGATTTCCTCTTCCACTGCCACGTCGCGCACCATTACGTCGCGGGCATGTGGGGCTACTGGCGGGTCTACAACACGCTGCAGGTCGGCGAATACCGGAACGACGTGATGCCGGACCTGCGGGAGCTGCCGGACCGGAAGGGCCGGATCAAGCTTCCGGTGACCTCCGACAAACTCGTCGGCACGACCGTGGACTGGTTCGGCAAGAGCTTCAAGATCGTGGACAAGGGCAAGTCCAACTGGAAGTCGAACCCGGCGGTGATCAACATCAAGGACTGGGTCGCCATGCAGCTTCCGCCCCAGGGCAAGCCCGGGCACAAGGACGACGAGAAGGGCCAGATCCAGTCCTATGACGCCACCGTGATGGACTGGGTGTGGGACGGCAACCGTGCGATGAGCGAGAAAGAAAGCACGATCGACAATCCCAAGTACAAGTCCACGCATCCCGGGAAGCGGCACCCGATCGCCTTCGAGCCGACGACCGGGAAGGTGGCGTGGCCCCACCTCACGCCGCACTTCGGCAAGCGCGTGATGTTCTCCCCGAACCACGTCGGCGCTCCCTGGCTGGAGATGATCCGTCGGGACGACGACGGCGAGGAGAGCGTGGATCAGGCCAAGCCGGGCGAGAACGGCGTGTGGAGCCTGTGCCCCGAGAACGCGGGGCGCAAGTACTACAACGTCCATTTCATCAAGCTGCCGATCAAGATCGCCAAGGCCCAGGGTAAGGAGCCTCCGGTCGTGGATCAGAACGGCCTGATCTTCGTCCTGCACGAGGAAGAGGCCGCGATCCGCAAGAACGACGACCTGAAGTATCCGCTGGTCGTCCGCGGGAACATCTATGACTGCCTGGACTGGACGTTGACGAGCGAGTGGGAGGACGACGACTACACGAACTTCCAGTCGTCGAAGATCAACACCCATTGGCACTTCCTCCAGTTCGACAACCAGGCGTCGGACGGCGTGATCACCGGCTTCTCCTACGAACAGTCGGTCCGGCCGTTCACGATGCTGGAGAAGAAAAACAAGAAGGGCCTCCCAGTGCCGATGAACACGGCGCTGACCGCTCCGGTGAAGAAGGGGGCGAAAGCCATCCCCGTGAAGAACGCGGCCCAATTCCACCCGAACATCCTGATCCTGGTGGGGGCCGACAACGTCAAGGGCAACGAGGTCGCCCGCATCAAGGCGATCAAGGGCAACACGATCGAGCTGGCGAAGCCGCTCAGAAACGACCACCCGGCGAACGACATCGTGACCGTGGAGTTCGTCCGGCAGCGGTTCTGGGTGGATGCGGACGTGGGAACCGTGTTCTGGCACGACCATGCCTTCGGGGCCACGACCTGGCCGCACGGCGGGTTCGGCACTTTCATCGCCGAGCCGGTCGGCTCCACCTATCACGATCCGAAGACCGGCAAGGAAGTCCGCAGCGGCCCCATCGCGGACATCCGCACCGTCGAGCCGGTGGGGCATGGCGTGAACGGCAGCTTCCGCGAGCTGATGGTGCAGGTCCACGACACGGTGCCGCACACGGTCAACATCGTCACGAGCGGAAACCCGCCGGGCCAGCCGGTCGAAGTGGCGCTCGAGGCGGGCAAGACCGTGTCGTTCATGATGCCCGAGAAGATCTACATGACGCCGATGCCGTTCCTGAACGGCGGCACCCACACCACGGGAAGCGGCCTGAACTTCCGGGCCGGTCCCATCGCGCAACGGCTCGCGACGAATCCCGAGGCGTCGCAGGTCTTCAACAGCGCGATCCACGGGGACCCCTATACCCCGTTGCTCAGGGCCTACGTCGGGGACACGATGGTCTTCCGGCTGTTGCACACGCTCATGAACGAGACGATGGTCTGGACGCTGTCCGGCCATACGTTCCTCACCGAACGCTATGCCGGCGATGCGAATCGGAAGAATTCGATCCACATCGGGATCGCCGAGCGGTACGACTTGGTGGTGCCGAAGGCCGGCGGGCCTCGGCTGCAGGCCGGCGATTACATCCACTTCAACGGCCGCTCCTCGAAATTCTCGGAGGGGGGATGGGGCATCGTGCGGGTCTACGACAAGGAGCAGCCGGACCTGCAGAAGCTGCCGGCCGGGTATTCGGGACGCAACGAGATTCCGTCGGCGCAGCCGGTCTGTCCGGCCGAGGCGCCGGTCAAGACCTTCAACGTGGTCGCCGTGGATCATCCGATGAAGTTCAACCCCAAGGCGCCGGATGCCATCGAGGTGGATTTCGAGCGGAAGATCCAGGTGACGAACCCGGACGCGAAGGTGTACATGCTGGAGGAAGAGGCCTCCAAGGTGGCTGAGGGCCTCCACCCGATGCCGCTGACCCTGCGCGTCAACGTCGGGGACTGCATCAAGGTCAACTTGAAGAACAAGATGAAGAACGGCCGGGCGTCGTTCTCGGCGATTTCCTTGGCCTTCGATCCCAAGGACTCGCTGGGCGCCAACGTGGGCAACAACGCCGGCGACCAGACGATCGGGCCGGGCGAGAGCCGGACGTACACGTACTACGCCGATCCGTTCATCGGCGAGATCACCTCGCTGGTGTGGGATTGGGGCAACGTGATGCTGAATCCGCGCAACGGCTTGTTCGGGGCCATCGTCGTCGGCCCGAAGGGCTCCAAGTACCGGGACCCGAAGACCGGTGAGGATCTGGGGAACAGGAACAGCTGGGTCGCCGATGTGATCATTGACCGGACGATCCCGGGGAACGAGCTGCGGTCGAACTACCGGGACGTGGCGCTCTTTTTCCAGGACGAGGACAACATCATCGGTACCAGCTTCATGCCGTACGTGCAGAACGTGGCGGGGCTGACCGGCGTCAACTACCGGTCTGAACCGTACAAGTATCGCGAGGAAGCCGGCTGCTCGCTGGGCCGTGTCTTCCAGCCCTGCAAGGTCGAGGCGCCGGAGGATCCCGTGACGCCGCTCATCGAGGCGCACGCCGGAGACCCGGTGCGCGTCCACGTGCTGGGGGCCAGCAACGAGCAGAACGGCATGTTCAGCATCGAAAAGCACGAGTGGCCGATCGAGCCGTACATGCGGGGCGCCGACCAGATCAGCGTGGTCGAGTTCTCCGGGTCCGAAGCGATCGACGCGTTTCTGCCGTCGGCCGGTGGTCCGTACCGGCTGCCGGGCGATTACGTCTGGAGCAACCAGCGGTTGCCCTATTCGCAGTCCGGGCAGTGGGGCTACCTGCGGGTGCTTCCGGCCGGGGACCAGCGGCTCTTGCCGCTGTCCGGGGCTGCGCCGGGTGTGAAGAAGGCGGAAGCGGATCGGCCGACCCAGGCACAGGTGGTTCCGGTGGCAGCCCGATAAGCACCGTCGGCGCGACGGAGCTGCATGGGTAACGACGGAGGGGGGGAGCCGAGGAGGCTCCCCCCTTTTTTTATCTGGCGGTTTTCGCTAGGATACGGTGGCCGGTTCAGCCGAAACCTCTCATTCGGCGTCATTCGGAGGCTTCCGATGAGGAACTCTTGGCTCGCGATTGCGGGGCTGGCGGTAGTGTGTGCCGCCTCGCCAGGCTGGTCCTATGAGGAAATCGCCGTCACGGATGGGGGAGCCATCACGGGAAGGGTGACGATCGCCGGTGGAAAGCCGACTCCCAAGGGCTTCAACCTGATCACCTTTCCCGATCCCGTCTATTGCGGGAGGATTTCCACCGGCACCGGGTGGCGACTGCTTGAGGATTTTAGGATCGCGCCGGACGGCGCGCTGCAGGATGTGGTCGTGTTGATCCAGGACATCGAACGCGGAAAGGCCTTCACGTTCAACCCGCCGACCATCGAGGCGAGGGATTGTCGATTCCTCCCGTTCTTGACCGTGGTCCGGGATCAGCACGACGTGGTCGTCGTGAACATGGATCCCGTCATGCACGACATCCAGGCCTACGAAACCTCGCACCTCGGCCCGCGGGTGCTCTTCAACACCCCTCTGCCGATGAATCCGCACCATCCCAAGTCCGGCGTGAGCGCGGAGTACCACAAGCATATCGCCGGGGAACCCATGAAAGAGCCGATTCGTATGACCAAGGGACGCCGGATCTTCGTCATGCAGTGCGGGTTCCACGCCTATATGGAGAGCTGGGGGTTGGCCGTGGACAATCCTTACTATGCGGTGACCGGCGCGGACGGCACGTTCACGATTCCGGACGTCCCACCGGGGGACTATACGCTGGCGGCCTGGCATCCGGGCGTGGGCAAGATGCTGGAGCAGAAAGTTACGGTGCCGGCAAAACAGACCGTCCAGGCCAGCTTTACGTTCCAGTCGCCGAGGGGTCGGCGCAGCGCCCACGAGATCGAGGAGAATCCGCGCTTCGGTCTCGATGCGCTGGGCAAGCCGGTCGACATCAAACCGACGTTGGAGCTGCAGAAGCCGTGAAACGTGAGGCGCGAAACGTGAAACGTGAAGAAGGCAAGAGGGGGAGCGGGCGTCGCCAGGGAGCCAGGCTTCTGGCTCTGGCGGCGGGCCTCGGAGCCGTGCTGATCGGAGGCGTCTCGGCAGCCTACGAAGTGGTCGAGGTCAAGGGAGGAGGAACCCTGACCGGTCGGGTCAGTCTGGAGGGGCCGGTTCCCGAACCGAAGGGGTACAACCTCGTCATCTATCCGGATCCACAGTATTGCGGCCGCGTCTCGAACGGGAACGGGTGGCGATTGCTGTACGACTTCGTCGTAGGCCGATCAGGCGAACTCAAGGACGTCGTCGTGATGCTGGAGGGAGTTTCGGCCGGGAAGGCCTTTGAGGTGTCGGTCCCCCACGTGGAGGCCAGGGATTGCCGGTTTCTGCCCTTCATGACGGTCGTCCGCGACGGCCACGCGATCGAAGTCGTCAACATGGACCCGGTCATGCACGACATCCAGGCCTACGAGACGTCGACGAATCTCGGAGCTCGCGTGCTGTTCAACCAGCCGTTGCCGATGAACTTCCTGCACAAGCGGGGGGACCTGCACGCCACCCACAACCACCAGCCGGGCAAGTCCATGCTGGGCCCCATCTACCTCAGCAAGGGCCGGCGGACGTTTGTCATGCAGTGCGGGTTCCATCCCTATATGGAGAGCTGGGCCCTCGCGATCGACAATCCGTATTTCGCCATTACCGACGCCTCCGGGCAGTTCACGGTCACCGATGTGCCGCCCGGGACCTATCGGCTGGTGGCTTGGCATCCCCAGGCCGGTCCGATGGCTTCCCAGACGGTGACGGTTGAGCCGAACGGCACCGTCGCCGTTTCGCTCTCGCTCAAGGCTCCGGTTGGCCGGCGCACGGCGCACCAAGTCGTTGAGAATCCCCGGTTCGGACCGGGAGTCCTCGGCTATCCGCTCGAAATCGTCCCGCTCGTCGAGCTGCAACGGTAGCGCAGGGATGTTGTCCGCCGTCCCAGCGTGGCTGCAGAGCCACTACGTTTCGACCCCCGCGGTGATCTCTCATTCCATTCGAGCCTGGCTGGCTCGCTTCATGTTCCCTGTCCGCAGCCCGGCGATGCGCCGGGGTCCGTGCCCTTCGTCCCCAAGGGAGTGGCGGCGGGCGTGGGGGGGCATCTGGTTGTTGTGCGCCGCGCTGCTGGATAACACCGCCGTGTGGGCCGGGAAAACCGACGGGCTCCGTGCCGCACAAGCCGCGTTCGAGCAACGGCAGTATGAGAGGGTGTTGTCGCTGACCGAAGCGGCCTCCCGGGAGGCGGCTCCGGAGGCGTTGGGCCTGCGTGTCAGGGCGTTTCTGAAACTGGACCGTGCCCCCGATGCCTTGGCCGAATACGATCGGCTGGTGGCCAAGCTGGGCAGAGATGACGCGCGGATGCTGCGCGAGGTTGCGGTGGGGTTCATCACGCCGGCCTTGAAGGATATGAGAGAGCAGGTGCGCGGGGCCGGCTATACGGCGCTCAAGGAAATCGACTCCGAGGAGCTGGTCCCGTATCTTGAGGATGGGTTGAGCGACGGATCCGGTCTGGTTCGGGCGTTGGCCGTCGAGGGCCTGGGGCGGCTGGAGGCGGGGCGGCGATCGGCCCGGTTCCGGAAAGCCATGGAGGACCAAGCGGCCATGGCCCGGATCGCCGTGCTCAAGGCGCTGGGGCGGGCTCGGGACCGTTCGGCGGTCGGGATTGCGGAGAAGGCCCTCCAGGACGAACAGGCGACCGTCCAGATTACCGCCTCGGGCGCTCTTGCCATGCTGGGGCGGCCTGGCGCGTGGGATCGGGTCTACAAAGCCGCATCGGCATCGAATCCGGAAGAGCGGGGGACCGCGCTCCGCGTCCTGGGAGATGTGGGAGACCGAAGGGCCCTGCCGATCCTGCAAGAGGCGTTGCGCGACACCCAGCCGTCCGCACGAGGGGCAGCGGCCACGGCACTCGGCGCCCTAGGAGCCCCGGAGGCCGGTCCGGCGCTCGCCAAGGCGCTCGGCGACCCGATCCCGGCCGTGCGTGCGGCGGCGGCCGTGGCCCTCGGAGAACTGCCATGGTCTGAGTCGGCGGCGGCCTTGAAATCAGCGCTCGCGGATCCAAATCCCGCCGTACGGGCCGCAGTCGTGTCCGCCCTCCTGGGCCTGGGGGAATCCTACGAGCTGGTTGCCGAGACGGTGCAGGAGCTGACTCGCCAGACGGACCCAGGCCTCAGGGCTGCGGCGGCCCGATCCCTCTCGCGGGCTCGCGGAAAGGCCGTTGGAGAATCAGTAAGTGTCTTGCGGCTCCTGATCGAGGATCCGCTGCCAAGGCCGCGGATCGCTGCGGCCCGGTCTTTAGGCCAGCTCGGGGCTCCGGAGAATCAGCGGAACGGGCGCGAGGAGATCGTCGCTGTCCTCAAAGGGGTCCTCCGCGACCAGGATCCAGCCGTGCGGGCGACGGCCGGCGGGGCATTGGGGCGCATCCTCGCTTCTCCGCCATCTCGCGAAACGCATTGAAAAAACGGACAAAATCTCCTCGTTTCCGGTTTTTTTGTTGACAGGGCGGAGCCATTGCTGTATACAGGGCCGTTCCGGACTGCAGGATGGCCTACCGATCGGTTGGACCAACTTGTATTTTGGTTCGGCCACGTGGCGGTCTCCCCCTCAGATGGAGTCAAGAGGACTGGGCTCGTCCATTTTGTCTTCAGAGGGCTGGCGTCTAGGTAGACACAGAGTTTGTTCAGGCGGGAGTTGATCGAACGGTATTCACCACAAGGAGGCTGTGACATGAGGAAGGGTGTATTCATCGCAATGTTTGCTCTGGTGGTAGCGGCGTTCCTGACGGCGCCTCTCACCTCCTTCGCCGGCGGGACGATCGTCGGCAAGGTGACCTATGCCGGCAAGTCGGAGGAGAAGGAGTTCCTCTTCTCCAAGTTCCCCAACCCGAAGTTCTGCCCGAAGATCCCGAAGAAGGAACTCTCCCAGGGGGACAAGCGCCTCCTCAAGACCATCGAGGTCGGCAAGGACGGCGGGCTGAAGGCGGCGGTCGTGTCGGTGAGGGATATCGAGGACAAGGGTTTCATGGACGGATACAAGGGCACCAACGTCGTGGCCGAGTTCTGCGAGTTTCAGCCGTACACGGGCGTGGTCGTCAAGCAGAAGAACTTCCACGTGGAGAACCACGATGCCGACCCCGACGATCCCAAGTCGGTGAAGGGCGTGCTGCACAACCCGCACTCGTTCGAGGTGATGGGCGCAACCTCCACGACGGTGTTCAACATCGGTCTGGCGGAGAAGGGCTCCAAGCTGGACAAACCGGCGGTGTTGCGCAAGGACAAACAGGGCTCCATGTTCCGGCTGCAGTGTGACCAGCACGAGTTCATGCAGTCCTTCTTCCTGCCGGTTTCGAATCCTCACTATGCGGTGGTGAAGGAGGACGGCAGCTTCGAGATCCAGAACGTGCCGGCCGGCAAGCACAAGATCCTGGCCTGGCATCCGTTCGCCGGCAAGATCGAGGCCGAAGTGGACGTGCCGGAGGGCGGCAAGGTCGAGGCCAAGCTTCAGGTGAAAAAGTAAAGTAGCCGGAGTTTTGCGGAACATCGTTTTCGTTATCTCCAGCGGGGGCAGTGGCCCTTAAGGGCCACTGCCCTTGTTGTTCCTTCTCGTGAGCCACGACCCTCAACCCTTTCCGTACGCTTGCCTTTCCGCGAGCGAACCGTTTAACATTGTTGAATTTCCGGATGCCGCGGGAGGTGCGCGCGCTTGCGACGGGAACTCTCTCTCGCAGAGATCTTCCAGATCGGCTACTACTGGGAAACGAAGATCCTGCTGACGGCGGTCAAGCTGGGCCTGTTTACCGTGCTGGGAGCGAAAGACTGGTTCCTGCCGGAAGTCGCGCGCCAACTGGGAGCGGACGAGCACGCGCTGGGGCTGCTGATGAATGCCCTGGTGGCGATGAGGGTCCTGACCAAGGAAGGGGAACGCTACGCGAATACCCAAGTGGCTCGGGCCCATCTGGACAGGACTTCCCCGGACTACGTGGGACACTTGCTGCTCCTGCACGACGCCGAATGGAACAACTGGGGGAAACTGGAGGAGGCGATCCGGACCGGACGGCCGCCAGTCGGCCGCCACCTGTTCGAAACCGACCCGGAGTTGGGCACGAGCGTCCTGTCCGTGTTGGATCGGATCGGGCAGCAGAGCGGCCCGGCCCTGGCCAAACGCTTGGAGTTGGGCGAAGCCGCCGCGATGCTGGACCTGGGGGGAGGGGCCGGCACCAACGCGGTCGCCTGCTGCCGACTCTATCCCGGGCTGCATGCGACGGTCTTCGACCTCCCCCAGACCCTCAAGCTCACCGAGCGGGTCGTCAAGGAAGCCGGTCTGGAGTCGCGGATCAGCCTGCTCGCCGGGGATTTCAACCGCGATCCTCTGGGCGGACCGTACGACCTCGTGTTGATGTCCGACATCCTGCATTACCAGGGGCTGGAGGCCAATGCGGCTCTGGTCAAGAAAACGTTCTCACACTTGAAGGCGGGGGGACGGCTCGTCATCAAGGACCGGTTCCTCGACGAGACCCGAACCGGGCCGGCCTGGGTCACGGCCTTCGCCGTGCACATCTTTGTCAACACGGAGCGTGGCCGGTGCTACACCGTGGCGGAAGCAAGAGGCTGGATGGAAAGAGCCGGCTTCCGTCCAGTGACCGAGCTCGAGCGCGCTGCGGTGGTCCAGGGCGTCAAGCCTCGTGAAACGTAAAACGTGAGGTGTGAGGCGGGAACCGCGGGGATGTGCGACGAGAAAAGAGATACGCTGTACGAGCGACGCTTCACGGGCGACAAGCGGCGGGAAGAATCATGCTTGAGTGGCTGAAACAGCCGGGCTTCCTGGGAACGCACGCCACGATCGGCGCCGATCTCAGCCAACTGATGGCCACCGTCTTCACCGGCCTGTTCGTCCTCGGGTGGTTACAGGCGAGGCGCGGGATGTCCGGCGCGCATCACTGGCTCATGCTCGGCGGCATGGTCGCGATGCTGGCCTTCTTCACGAGCTATTACCTGTTCCGGCAGCTCGGCGTCCTGGCGGTGGAAGGGAAGGAGGGATTCGGCGGATCTCAGCAGCTCTACGATCACGTCTTCATCCCGCTGCTCACCCTGCACATCATCCTCGTCGTGATCGGTCTGGTCATGGCGATCTACATGATCGTGCTCGGATTCCGCGCCCAGACGTTCGATCGCGGGGCGCGGACGTTGAAAGACGCGCTCCTGCAGACCTCCTGGAAGAGAATCGGCCTGATCTTCGGCAGCGTCACGCTCGTCGTGGCGTTCCTCTTCGCGAGCCGGGTCGCGACTTCCGGGTTTTCCACCAGGAAGCTCATGGTCTACCTGGGCCTGCTTCTGCTGATCGGCGTCGTCTTCGCGGTGGAGATCGCCATCCAGCGCATCTGGCCGAACGGAGCTCGGCGCCACCGGGCTCTGGGCCGGTTCACGATGGTCATCTACTGCATCCTGTTCGTGACGGGCAGCGTGACCTACACGATGCTGTATATCCTCTATCCGGGGAAAATTGGCTAGGGCCGAGGCTGGTCGCGCATGGCTATGCTGACTTGCGGCTGCGGTCGGTGGATGCATACGGAAGGGGTGGACGAATGTCCGCCGCCGGCTGAGGAGGAGACCTGGATCGTGCGGGCCGAATGTCTGGGGTGCGGGCTCAAGGTGGGGGCGGAAGCGCCTCCGGGGGAAGCGGCCGCCCTCGTGGACCGGCTGATGTGGACGGATGACGCCCTCTATGAGTTGGAGCGGCTCCCCCCCTACGTGGAGCCCTTGGTCCGGCAGGAAGTTCTGGACTATGCGCGGGCCAACGGCCGGCTCATCGTCACGGTTGCCGTCATGAGGCAAGCCCGGCAAGGCGGGGCCGTCGAATGGGAGCCGGAGGCCGAGCGCCGGTTGGATCGAATCCCCGGGCCTGTCCGCGCCATGGCGCGAGTGGAGTTGGAGCGGACGGCGGTGGAGCGCGGGCACCAGCGGGTGACGGTGGCGCTCATGGAAGAAGTCAAAGCCCGGTACTTCGGCATGGGGAGCGCGAAACGTGAAGCGTGAAGCGCATCTCGCAGTGGGCCTAAGCTCACGACGCTTCGCGATCGACGCTTCACGAATCACGGTGGCTGCATGTTGCACCGGCTGACGCTGCGGGTGCTGCCGCGGCTCACCTTGATGGTGACCGAGGAGTCGATTCGCAAACGGAAGCGGCTCGTGATGTTGGTGCCGGGCCTGGTGGCTTTCGCCGTGTACCGGCTGGCCAAGCTGGTCGTTCCCCTGTCCGATCCAGCGACGTTGTTGGTGCTGAGCGGGACCGTCTCGGCGGTGACTGCGCTGTGGGCCTATCGGCTCGCTCGGCGTGCCTCGTTGACGATCCTGTGGAGGGAGGACGGGGGAAGGCTGCTGGGTTGGCTAGTCGGCTGGATCGGATTCGCCTACGGGGTCCAGCTCTCGTTGATGGTGCTGGCGCTCCTGAACATCCTCGTGCACTACGACTTCCTGCGACATCCGGACGGTCCCGCGATGATGGCCGTCATCATCGCCTGCACCTCCGTGGCCAGGGATGCCTTCGAGATCGGGCACGTCCGCCGGATTCAGCGACAAGGCGAGTCCATCCTCACGTTTCCCGACGGGGCTGCACTGCGAACGCTGTTGCGTGAGCAAGCGCGGCCGCTGCTCATTCGATCCTTGCTGGCTGGAGTCGGAGCGGCGGGGCTGGCCGTCTCGCTGGAGGCTCTGGGAGAGATCGGCCGGACGGGCCTCGGACAGCTCCTGGTCGTGACGCTGGCAGGCGGAACCCTCGCGCTGTGGGCCTATCTCGACGGCCAGCAGCGCCCGGGCGGCTGGCGGGAGGTCTTGGGGGCCGTGGCTCCGGCGGAGCTGTTCCGTTTCTGGTGGTGGCCGGGGCTCGCCTTCGCCGCCACCTATTACCTCGTGCTCGCCGGCGCGGCATTCTACCTGCTCCGCCTCGGCCAGGCCGAGCCGGTTGTGCGAGGACTCATGGCCGGACTGGTCGGAGCGATCATGACGGCGTACTGTTACTATCTCGGATACCGTCGCGCCCTGGAGGATCGCGTGCACCGGCAGGTGCCCGCCTCCCTGTTGCGCTGTCCTTTTGTCTTTGCCATCCTGTCCAAGGCCGCTGCGATTCCCAGTGAACGGGCCATTCCGCAAAATCAGGTCGCGCTGGGCGAGACGGTGAGAAGGGGCTGATCGAGGCATGGTCGGGCGGAGCGTGAGAGCGAGTGGGGTCGGTCTTGCGGGCGTCATCTGCCTCCTGGGTTTGGCGGCCGCTCTGCTCGTCCTGCCACCCGTCCTCGGGGCGGCTGGGGGGGATCCCGTCGTCGAGGGGTTCTCTCGGAGCGGCCAGGCCCAGTCGCTTGAAGCCGGGAGCGCGCCGGAGGAGGCGACCGACGTCTATTTCCACGTGCCAGGGAGGCCCGTCGGGCCGCCCGCTCCTCCGTCCGAGGCCATCCAGTATGGACGGTACGGCTCTTTGAACAGCCGGACCTTCGTCTGGTTCGTGACCCAGCAGCATACCTATTTCGGCGGATTCGTGTTGGCTCTGCCGATCTTTTGCGTGATCATCGAATTGATGGGGCTCATGACGCGGGACCGGGCTGCGGCCGCCCGCTACGACCGGCTGGCCCACGATTTCCTGCGGGTCGCCCTGCTAGCCCTGTCCCTGACCGCGGTCGTCGGGAGCCTGATGCTGGCCACCTTCGTCTGGTTCTACCCCAGCTTCATGAGCTACATGGGCGGAACCTTCAAGACCATGATGCCGATCTACGCCCTCGTCTTCCTGGGGGAGTCGGTCGCGCTGATCCTTTACTACTACAGTTGGGAGCGGATGGCCGCTCCCGCGCTCAAGTGGGTCCACGCGTCGGTCGGCGTGCTCGCCAACGCCCTGGGCGGTGCGCTCCTGCTGCTCGCCAACGCCTGGGCCGCGTTCATGATGGCGCCGGCTGGAGTGGACGGGCAGGGGCGCTTTCTGGGGAACGAGTGGCACCTTCTGCACTCGGCCCTCTGGAATCCCCTCAACGTCCACCGGTTTCTGGCCGATCTCATGTCCGGTGGAGCGGTCGTGCTGGCTTACGCGTCCTATCGGTTTCTCACGAGCAAGTCCGAGGAAGAGCGGGCCTACTACGACTGGGTGGGCTACATCTTTCTGTTCGTGACCGTCTGCGCGCTCCTGCCGATGCCCTTCGCCGGCTATTGGCTGATGCGGTCCGTCTACGAGTACCGTCAGAGCATGGGAGTGACCATGATGGGCGGCCTGCTCACCTGGCTGTTCGTCGTGCAGGCCCTGCTGATCGGAGTGCTGTTCCTGGGCATCAATTACTACCTCTGGCAGAGCATGGGCCGGGTCCGCGGCGGCGAGCGGTATCAACCCTATCTCCAATACCTGACCTGGGGCCTGATGGGCTGTCTGTTCGTCTGGTTCACGCCCCATACGATCATCATGTCGGCCAGCGAGATCAAGGCTATGGGGGGCGCACAGCACCCGGTCATCGGGAACTACGGGGTCATGTCGGCCAAGAACGGCGCGATCAATGTCATGATTTGTCTGACGGCGGTGAGCTACATCTTCTACCGGCGGGCCAACCGGTCCATTACCGTCCCCTGGGCCAAGGCCGGGAACCTCGTCCTGGCCGGCCTGTTCGCCGTCGGGATCGCGAACATCGTCTGGCTGGCCGTCTACGGATTCTACCTGCCCGCCAGCGTCCGGGTCGGGCTCTCCATGCCCCAGGCTTTTTCGACCCTCACCGTGCTCGTCGTCGGGCTGTGGATCAACCGGGCGATGCTGCGCGACGCCAGGCTCCTCGGGCCGATCGAGTGGGGGAAGATGTCCGTTCGGGGCATGGTGGTGCTGTTCGGACTGGCGGCGGCCTTTACCTGGGTCATGGGGCTGATGGGCTATATCCGCTCGTCGGGGCGGCTGTCATGGCACGTCAACGAAGTCATGCCGGATGTCTCGCCCTGGGCCCATACCCCCTCGCTGGGCGTTGCCGCCAAGATGGTCACGGTGAACATGGTCGTGTTCTGGCTCACGGTCCTGGTGCTGTTTTGGATCAGCAGCCGTGACCGCAGAGCGATTGGGCAGCCGTCGTCCGCTCAAGCGGACGGCTCAGCCATGCTCCCCTCCGCGCCGGGCGAGGCGCAGCCGTCGTGAACGGGCTCCGATCCATGGTCTGCTTGAGCCGCGCAGCCCTTCCGCTCATGCTCTCGCTTTCCTTGCTGGGACCGTCGGGCGCCGGGCCGGCCTCCGGGCAACAGGCCGGCTCGACGGTGCTGGAGGACTTCAAGAACGGGGATGCGGACGGATTTCCCAAAGGCTGGAAGGCGCAACGCAGCGAAGGAAAGGCCAAGCAGGCCTATACCATCCAGTCGGAAGGCGAGGTGGTCTTCCTGGCCGCCAGGAAAGCCGACCAGCGTGTGTACAAACGGATCGCCTGGGACCCCAAGGCCGCACCCATCGTGACCTGGCGGTGGCGGTTGAAGGCGGTGCCCTCCGGAGCTGAGCCGATCGCCGCAGTCTTCGTGTCGCTGGACACGGATCTGATGGTCATCCCGGTTGCCACGAAATATGTCTGGAGCGCGACCAAAGCCAAGGGCGCCGTGACCGAGGGGGGCGTCTTCGACGCGTCGGAAATCGTCGTGCGGAGCGGGCTGCAGCCGATCGGGACATGGGTCGAGGAGCGGGTGAACGCCTACGAGGATTTCAAGCGCATCCACGGGCACGAACCGGCTCGGCAGGCCTGGGGCATCTCGCTTCTCGGCGGCCCCGGCGTCGAAATTGATTTCGGTTCGATCACGGTCTCGTCGCCCTAGCCACCGACGGAGGAAGCAAGCCGGTATGACCGCTGATGACGCGCAGACAGCCCAACATCCGTGGCGCAAGCTCATCGACATGCTTCTGGGGGCCGTCGTGATGGGCACCGTCGGCACCATGTTGGGTTTGTTGATGGGCGGCGGCGCGCTTCCGGTGGGAGCCACGGCAGGGGTCCTGCTCGGTACCGTCGTCGGGCTGTTCGGGGGGCGGCGGTTCCTGATCAGCATTCTCATCGGGACCGTGCTGGGCGGAGCGCTCGCATGGGCGCTGGCCGGGTCGGATAAGATCTCCGTGGGAGCCGGGGCCGGGGCTGCGATGGGCGGGTTTCTGGGGGTTCAGTGTTCCGCGCTGCTGGACCTGTGGGCCGAGCGCAAGCGTCAGGCGAAGCAGAAAGAGGAAAGCCAGGTGGACGTGGGGAACGGTTGAGCCGGGGACCTTCGAGGGAAGCGACGGGAACTATGGAAAATCGAGGCGTGCTCATCGGGGCGATCATCTTCGTGTTCGCGTCCTTCATCCTCATGATCGTAGGCCTGGTGTACGAGTCCTACAAGGCGAAGAAGCAGCGCGAGCTGGCCGCATCCATCGTGACCGAACACCGGCCCGTGGCCGCCGCCGTGACGACCGATTTTTCCATGTACAAGACGATGGTCGGAGACGACGGTCGCGAGATGGTCCTGATTCCCGAAGGGCCCTTCACGATGGGTGGCAAGGAGGGTGATCCGGACGAGGCTCCGGAGCATCAGGTCTACCTGAGCGCCTATTGGATTGACAAGAAAGAGGTCACGCAGGCGGAGTACGACCGCTTCGTGAGGATGACGAAGCGAGGCAAGCCGTTTATCCCGGTCTTTGAGGACGACCAGTCCAAGATTCTCAAGCCGGAGTTGCCCGCGATCGGTATGTCCTGGGCCGACGCCGAGGCCTATTGCAAGTGGGCGGACAAGCGGCTGCCCACCGAAGCCGAGTGGGAGAAGGCGGGTCGCGGCGAGGACCGGAGGCGGTACCCTTGGGGAGACGACTTCGGCAGCGGCCACGCCAACGTGGACGGAGACGAGGATGGGTTCAAATACCTGGCCCCCCCCGGTTCGTTCGAGTCCGGCCGGAGTCCTTACGGCTTGTACGACATGACCGGCAACGTGGCCGAATGGGTGGCCGACACCTACGGGGAACATTACTATCAAAAGACGTCCTACCGGGATCCGCAGGGGCCCGAGGAAGGACAGCACAAGGTGATCCGAGGCGGTTCGTGGCGGGAAACTCCATACAAAGCCCGACTCTCGCAACGCTTCCAGGCCAAGATGTGGCGGACCGACAGCACGATCGGTATCCGCTGCGCCAAGGACGCGGAGGAGTATCGTGCAGAGCCTCGGAAGGTCAAGGGCTAGCGAATGAGCAGGGCTCAGCGGCCACGGCCGTAGGGTGAGGGATGAGCCATGCTGGAGACCAGATTCAAGATCGTCTTCCTGCTCGCCGTCCTCTTCATGACCAGCTTGCCGGTCCTAGGAATCCTCAGGGGGACCTCACCGCCTCCCGAGGATCCGGAAACGTCGCCTGCCGGTCCCGATGACTCCACCCTCTCCTCCGGCGCCCATCCCTCAAGCGAAACGCCGATCGAAGAAGAGATGGTCATGATTCCAGCCGGGCCGTTCGTCCGCGGGACCCAAGCGGGTGGCTACGACGAGCAGCCAGAACGGGCGATCTACTTAGACGTCTACTCCATTGACCGGTACGAGGTGACCAATGCCCAATACCAGGCCTTTGTGGCAGCCACAGGGCATCGGAAGGCCGGACCGCCTTCACGCTACGCCAAGAACCTGTCTCGCATGCGAGGCGTGAATCAGCCGGTGGTCTACGTATCCTGGGAGGACGCCGACGAGTATTGCCGATGGAAAGGCAGACGGCTGCCCACGGAAGCGGAGTGGGAAAAGGCCATGCGGGGCACCGACGGGCGCCTGTGGCCGTGGGGCAACGAGTTCGATCCGATCGCGTCGAACGTAGGATCTTCGCGAGATGGATTCGAGGCCACCTCGCCGGTCGGATCCTTCAAGCGCGATGTCAGCCCGTTCGGCGCGGCGGACGGTGCCGGGAACGTCATGGAATGGGTCGCGGACTGGTACGGAGAGGACGCCTACCGAGACCCAGCGGAGAAGAATCCCAAGGGCCCGGAACACGGCGTCTTCAAAGTGTTGCGTGGCGGTGGTTATACCACCCACGGAACGGATGTGCGGATCACGAGCCGCAGCAAAATGGTCCCCGACTTCCGTGACGAAACGATCGGGTTTCGGTGTGCCGCATCGGAGCCGGAAAGAGGGGGCGGGAAGGGAGCGGAGCGAAGCCAAAACTCACAGAAAATCAAAGTAGTAGAGAATTAGGAAGACGGCTAAAATTATGTTGACAACCATACCGGCCAAAACTATAATGTCGAACACTTTTGCGTTCTTGCCCATCGTATTATGCCCTCATCCGTCAAGGTGACGAACAGAGCATTAACATAGAGTTAGCGGCCTGTCAAGGTAACGGGTGTGCCAATTTTAGGCGTCATGGGGAGAAGGAACGATGGCTCAAGCAACGGTGGCTGACAGCGAACTGAAAGTCAAGATCGGGAAGATGATTTTTTACGTGACCTGCGCGGTGGGCCTCTGGTTCTTTTACTGGTTCGCCGGCATCCAGTGTCCGTGCTGAGGGGGGCTTTCAATTTCGGTGGCTGTGCCGACAGGCTTGCGGCGCGGTCCGAGGGGGAGTGCACAGATGAGCGCGCTTAACAATCCGGTTGTTGCCGTCATCGTGTCGGTCATCGTCGCCGTCACGTACTTTACGCTCGTGGATCATTTTCTCATGGACATGCAAGGACTGGACTACTGGTACTTGTTCAGGAAGTAGCATCGCCAGGCTGGCGATACGCGGGAGCGCGATGAGTCCGGCCGGGATCAAGGCTTTGGTAATCATCGGTGGTTGTGTTTAAGGAGGGAGCCATGCGCAGTTTATCCAGGAAGAAAACGCTGGCAGTCATGGCGTTGGTGGCGATGACAGGCCTCCTGTTCTTGCCGATCGTCATGACAATGCCTGCGCTCGCGAGTGGCGGTGAGGCCCCGGCGGCCAGCGCCCCCCCACCTGACGCGGAGAAGAAGGGCGGAGAGAAGGAGAAGAAGATCGAGAAGGCCCGGGACGTCTATTATAAGACGGAGGGCATCGTAACCGGGGCTCCGGCGCCGAAGACGACGGACGGCCCTAAAGATTATCCTCGCTATAACTTCGAAAGCCGCGTCCTTCTCTGGTTCGCGAACCAGCAGCACCTCTACTACGGCAGCTTCGTCCTGGCCGTTCCCATTTTCTGCATGATCATCGAGTTCATGGGGGTCGTGACGAAGGACAAGGCGATGGCCAAGAAGTACGACCAGCTCGCCTACGACTTCATCAAAATCAGTCTGACCGCCTACTCCCTCACGGCCATCCTGGGCGGAATCCTGATCTTCACGTTCCTGACCCTCTACCCAGCCTTCTTCGGCTACCTGTCCAGCATCTTCCGCCCGGTCATGCACATCTATGCGCTGATGTTCGTGGCCGAGAGCGGCACCCTCTACATCTACTATTACGGCTGGGACAAGATGAAGGAGGGGTTCCTGAAGTGGATTCACCTGAGCATGTCGGTGATCCTGAACGTGATCGGCACCGTGCTGATGTTCCTGGCCAATTCCTGGATCGGGTTCATGATGTCCCCGGCCGGCGTGGATGAACAGGGGCGATTTCTCGGGAACATCTGGCACGTCATTCACACGGCCCTCTGGAATCCGCTGAACGTGCACCGCATCCTGGGCAACATGGCCTTCGGCGGCGGCGTGGTCGCAGCCTACGCGGCCTACCGGTTCATGGCTTCCAAGACCGAAGAGGATCGGGCCCATTACGACTGGATGGGCTACATCGCCATGTCGCTCGGCGTGGCCTTTCTGATCCCGCTGCCGTTCGCTGGCTACTGGCTCATGCGAGAAGTGTATGCCTACCGGCAACAGATGGGCATCACGCTGATGGGCGGCCTGCTGGCCTGGCTGTTCATCATCCAGGCGACCATGATCGGAATCCTGTTCCTCAGCACGAACTACTACCTCTGGCAGGCGCTGGGCCGGATGCGCGGCGCCGAGCGCTTCCAAAAATGGATCAAATACTTCGTGTTCGTGCTCGTGTGCGGGTTCCTGGTGTTCATCACCCCGCACACGATGGTCATGACCCCCGCCGAGTTGAAAGCGATGGGCGGGCAGCAGCACCCGGTTCTGGGAAACTACGGAGTCATGTCGGCCAAGAACGGCGGCATCAACGTGATCATCACGACCACCGTGCTGAGCTTCATCTGGTATCAGCGCGGTAACCGGGTGCCAACCGTGTCCTGGTCCAAGTTCGGCAACATCTTCATGGGCGTGTTCTTCTTTTTCGCCTACGTCAACATCGTCTGGCTGGCCATCTACGGCTACTACATTCCGGCCAACGTGCGGGTCGGGCTGTCGGTGCCGCAGGTGGCGACGACGCTCTCCTGTCTCTTCTTCATGACCGCGCTCAATCTCGTCATGCTGAAGGGGGCGCGGCAGCTCGGGCCGATCGAGTGGGGAAAGATCTCGGTACGCTCCCAGTACGCGCTGATCATGCTCGCCACGGCCTTTACCTGGATGATGGGGCTGATGGGCTACATCCGCTCCTCCGTCCGGCTGTTCTGGCACGTGAACGAAATCATGCGGGACAACTCGCCCTGGGCCTATACCCATACGGTGGGCTTTGCCGCAAACATGATCTCGTTCAACGTGCTGTTCTTCTGGATCAGCATCATGTTTGTCTTCTGGCTCGGAACCCTGGGCGCCAAGAAGGCTCCGGTCGAAGCCAAGGTGTCGGTTCCCGGGAGGGCGCCAGAGCCTGCCGTTGGGCACTAACCGATTTGCTCACTGACTCAGATGTTCCCGGCTTAGCGGGGAGCGCCGCAGCGAGAGGCTG
>JBFLWP010000028.1 GCA_040757595.1 Nitrospirota bacterium
TTCTCCGTGGCCCGCTCGAACTGGCGCCGCTCCTCCTCCGCCTTGATCCGGAGCCAGTCGTCCCGGTTGATGACGCCCTTCTCCAGCAACACGTCCTCCAGCGGCGTGCTCTCCACGGCCAGGCTCCTCCCCTCCGTCGGCCGTTCCCCTTGTGGTTTCGGTAGCTCTTCGTGGCCTTCCGACAGGGACTTCGGCTCGGTCACCGAGACCGGCGGCGCCTGTATCGTCGGCCCCTGGATGACTGTTTCTTCCGCCCTTCCCGTCCCCGGCACGAAGCACCATGCCAGCGCAATCCCGAATGCCATCCCAGAGACAATCCGCTTCGTTCGCTGCCTTCTCTGCCTCATCCTCGCCCCCTCTCCTGCCTGACTTGGATACCGCCGCCACACGGATGGAACGAGCCCGATTGTCAAGGTTGGATGGGGGTTTTACTCAGGAATCATGACGGAGCCATTTCCGGTTTGTTACAAGTTCGTTAACAATCCCTCGCCTTTTGAAAATGGCAGAGGGGCTCAACAGGAACATGAACGGCGGAGCTTTAACAGGGTGTTAACGGGGTCGCGATGGGGTCGTTAACGGAAGCGGCTAGGGTGTAGGGCCGTGCCCCTGGAGATCATCCAGATCATCGAGGACGAGCCCCTGCACGCGCAGTTGCTGGACCACACGCTTCGGGAGGCCCGGTACCGAACCAACGTCGCGCACCATGCACTGACCGGCCTGGACGACGTCAGACGGCTCAATCCGGCCCTGATCCTGCTGGACGTGATGCTGCCCGAAATAGACGGCTACGAGGTGTGCCGGAGGCTGCGGGATGACCCGGGGACCCAGGCCACTCCGATCATCATGATCTCGGCGCTGGGCGGAGAGGAACATCGGCTGGGGGGATTCAGGCTGGGGGCGGACGATTACGTCGTGAAGCCTTTCAGCCCGGGAGAAGTCCTCGCGCGGGTCGAGGCTGTGCTCAGGCGAAGCCGTGCCCCCGCCGCGTCGAAGGAATCCTACCTGAACGGGCAACTGATCCTGGAGGAGAGCCGGTTTGTCGTCTCGCTTCACGGGCAGGCCATCCAGCTCTCCGGTCTGGAATGGTGGCTCCTTCGGTACCTGGCCAGGGAAGCTGGCCGTCTGGTGAGCCGCGAGGAGTTGATCGCGCATCTCTGGGGTGAAGACGGTCTGATCCACGACCACGAGCTCGACCGTCAGATCCAGCAGCTCGGCCGGAAGCTCAACGACGGGGCGCTCTGCGCGGGCAGCATCCTCAGGGCCCCCGGCGGCGGGTACCGGCTCTCGTCCCTCCGGCCGTAGCCTCCACGAAGCGCTCGATCCGGCTCGCGATCTCGTCCCGGACCCGGCGGAAGACTGCCCGGCGTTCCTCCTCGGTTCCCTGGGCCGCCGCCGGATCGTCGAAGCTCCAGTGCAGGACCGTTGCCGCACCGGGGAACACCGGACAACTCTCCCTGGCCCGGTCGCAGACGGTGACGACGTAGGCGAACGTCTCTCCCTGGAACTCTTCGATCCCCTTGGACCGGTGATGGGCGATGTCGAGGCCGATCTCGCGCATGACCTCGACGGCGCCGGGGTTCAGTCCGGCCGGCCGCGTACCGGCGCTGGCCACCTCGAACCGGTCCCCGGCCAGGTGACGCAGAAGCCCCTCCGCCATCTGGCTGCGACAGGAATTCCCCGTGCACAAAAACAGGACGCGTTTCTTCTCTCTCCGCTCGCCATTTTGCGCATCACCCGTCACGCATCACCCATCACGGTTTCCTGAGGGAACCAATGCCGGGTGCGGTTGCACAGGGAGCAGACCGAGAGCATGACCGGCACTTCCACGAGCACGCCGACGACGGTCGCCAGCGCAGCCCCGGATTCCGGGCCGAACAGGGCGATCGCGGTCGCCACGGCCAGCTCGAAGAAGTTGCTGGCCCCGATCAGGGCCCCGGGAGCGGCCACCGAGTGGGGAACTCGCCACAGTTTCATCAGCCCGTAGGCCAGGGACGCGTTGAAGTAGACCTGCAGGAGGATGGGGACGGCGATGAGCAGAACGTGGGCCAGCCGCCCCGTGACGTTGCCGGCCTGGAAGCCGAAGATCAGGACCAGGGTGGCCAATAGAGCCGCGACCGTCACCGGCGCGAAGCGGGGGAGGAGCACCTGCTCGAACCAGTGCCGCCCGTGCCGACGCACGAGCCAGCCGCGCAGCAGGGCCCCGAGGGTCAAGGGGATGACAATGAACGCGACGACGGAGGTGAGCAGCACCGTGAACGGGACGGAGAGGGAGGAGGCCCCGCTCACCAGGAAGCGGACGATCGGCGCGAACAGGACCAGCATGATCAGGTCGTTCACCGAAACCTGGACCAGCGTGTAGGCCGGATCCCCGTCGGTGAGGTAGCTCCACACGAAAACCATCGCGGTGCAGGGGGCCGCGGCCAGGATGATCGAGCCGGCGATGTACTGGTCCGCTTCTTCCGGCGCGATCCAGGGGGCGAAGAGGTGCCGGAAGAATAGCCAGGCGAGCAGCGCCATCGAGAAGGGTTTGACCACCCAGTTGACGAGCAGGGTGATCAGGAGCCCGCGGGGACGGGCGCCTGCCTGCCTCAACGACGAGAAGTCCACCTTCATCATCATCGGCGTGATCATCAGCCAGATGAGGACGGCGATGGGCAGGTTGATCTGGCTGCCCTGGCCCAGCTCCAGGCTCCGGAGCGCCTGGACCGTGGTCGGAGCCCAGGTGCCCCACAGGACTCCGGCCAGCATGCAGAAGCCGACCCAGACCGTCAGGTATCGCTCGAAAAGGTTTAGCCGCTTCGCCGGCGGAGCGGCGGACGCCACGGGCAGCGCAACTTCCATCACCACACCCTTCGTCACGTGTCACGCGTCACCCGTCACGCCTTCGTCGGCTTGCGCGCCCGCACGAAGGCGCTCATGAACTTACCGTCCACCGACGCGGCGACCGCGGCCGTGTCGAGTCCCGCCCCTTGCAGGAATTCCCTGGCGTCCTCGGCCCGGTAGATGCGGGTCGGCTCCACCTCGATGTCGGCAAACCCGGTCGCGGCCAGCTTGTCCCGGTACTCCGACTCCTCCAGCGCGCCGGCCACGCAACCGGCCCAAAGCTCGACGCTCCGGCGAATCTCGGGCGGCACGGAGCCGCGGACCACGATATCGGACACGGCGAGCCGGCCGCCCGGCTTCAGGACCCGGAAGGCCTCGGCCAAGGCCCTGTTCTTGTCCGCGGACAGGTTGATGACGCAGTTGGAGATCACGACGTCCACCGACCCGTCGGGCAGGGGGATCTGCTCGATCTCGCCCTTCAGGAATTCCACGTTCTCCACGCCGGCCTTCCGCTGGTTTTCGCGTGCCAGCTCCAGCATCTCGTCGGTCATGTCCAGGCCGTACGCCCGGCCGGTCGGCCCGACGCGCCTCGCCGAGAGAAACACGTCAATGCCGCCTCCGGAGCCCAGGTCCAGTACGGTCTCGCCCGGATTGAGTTGGGCGAGGGCCGTGGGATTGCCGCAGCCGAGTGAAGCCGCGAGCGCCTCGGCCGGAAGCCCCTCCTTGTCCTGAGCCCGATAGAGGTCGAAGGTGATCGGGTCCCAGTGATCGGTTGAAGAGGCTGGCCCGCAACAGGAGCTCCTGCCGCCTTTCGCCTCCAGCGCCGCCTGCCGGTACTGGCTTCGCACGACCGCCTTGATGTCTTCCTTTCTCATGGTCCACCTCCCAGTCACCACAACAAATTCCGTTGATGGATTCGGGCAAAAAAAGTCACTCACAACAGGAACGGGTCTGCGACCGTCCCGGTGCCCTCCGCTTGTTGAACGACGCCAGCAGGTCCGCGATCTGCTCCAGCGTCTCGCGGTTCAGGGAATAGTAAATCCACCGGCCCTCGCGCCGGTCATTGAGAATGCCCGCGTCCTTGAGCGTCTTGAGATGGAAGGACAAGCGTGACTGCCCGGTCTGGAGCACCTCCGTCAGATCGCAGACGCACTGCTCGCACTCGGCGAGACAGTCGATGATCCGCAGGCGCGTCTCATCCGACAGGGCATGGAACCAGCGGGCGGTTTGATCCAATGAGCGGGTTCCGACGAGAGACATGGCAGTCAATATATCAACCAAACTTGAAATGTCAAGGGCCGAAGGAGACGCTCACTGGAACCCGACGGCCCGGCGACCCTCCCTGGACCTCGACCCAAGGAGTCGAACACGTCCGCGAGCGATCCCCTCCAACAGCTCGGCCAGGTGAGCCGGCAGGACCCTGGCCCGTTTGCGCGCCTGCCGCCAGTCCTTCTCAACCCGTGCGACGGACTTCAGCGCCAGCTTGCGCGCCAGCCGGCGGAACTGGGCCCGTTCCTCGTATTCGCCCAGGACCGACTGGGCATGCTTCAACCACCCGACCATGTCCGGCCGTTCGCCCGGACGGCCGAGCGCCCATTCTTCCTGATACCGGACGGATTTGATCTTGAGCCGCAGCTGATGAAGCCGCTTCCGCTTGGGCTTGGCCTGGGCTTCCTGCACCAGCGTCCGGAGCCCGTCCATGTTGGCCTGCCGCAGCTCGGCCAGCCGGTGGGCCATCCACCCGGCCAGGGTCGGGGTGGGAGGAAGCGCATGCTCGCGCACGAGCCGATCAATCTCTCGATAGACCTGCCGGCGCCGGAGCCTGGCCAGCCTCTTGCGGATCCGTTTCCTGACCAGGCGCAGATCGGAACGGGGAGCGTCCGCTCGGGACAGGTACCGTTCAAAGACGTGAAGGGTCCTGAGCGGACTCAGGCGAGAGACACAGTCGGCCATGACCTCGGCGTTCGATGTCTCGCCAACCAATTCCAGATACGCTTGCAACCGCCTGAGGTGGGTCCGCAGCCGGTGCAGGGTCTTGGACCGGTCATCCCCCTGCGACAATCGCTCGAGGGCGTGGAACACCACGGCCCGGTACCTGGCAGCCCGATCGTCCCCCGGCCGATTTTCAATCGCAACCATTTGAATAAACGTGAGAATTTGACGGAGAGCTTGCGACGGATGGAGAAACCCTAGCACGAACCGGGAAACCGATCAAGGCGCTTCAGCTCCCCCGATGACTTGTGCTAGACTGCCCGTCCCTATGGATTGCCTCCTGTTCAGACACGGCCTCGCCGTGGATCGGGAAGAGTGGAAAGGCCCGGAGCCGGAACGGCCGCTGACCGCCAGGGGGATCGAGAAGACCAGGCAGGCGGTGCGCGGATTGGTGAAGCTGGGGATCACGCCCACGCATCTGCTCGCCAGCCCCTTCGTCCGGGCACTGGAGACCGCCAGGCTGATCCGCGAAGTCTCCCGCGCGCGGGTCGAGCTACAGGCCTGCGAAGAGCTCGTGCCCGACGCTCCGCCGGACAAGCTCCTCCCGCTGCTGGCCAACCTGCCTGAAGACGCTTGCGTCATCTGCGTGGGCCATGAGCCCCACCTGGGCGAGGCGGCCGGAGTCATGCTGTTCGGCAAGCCGGTCGGCGGGCTCTCGCTCAAGAAGGCCGGGGCCTGCTGCGTCCGGTTCGAGCGGGGTCCGAAAATCGGGCAGGGGCTCCTGCGCTGGTGGCTGACTCCGTCCCAGCTCAGGGAGCTGGGGAAAACTTAGTCGCCCGCACGTCCCAGCCGGCCCTCGGCCGGAGCTTCCTCGGCCGGCTCCGCGAGGCGGACCGGCTTCTGCCTCCCGTTCTTGAGCAGGGGCTCGATCTTCGCGCGCAGGAGGTCCTGGATCTCCTCCGGAGGCTTGCGGGCGTCGATCACTTCGAAGGAAAACTCCTCGGCCATCTTGTCGAACTCTTCGATCAGCATGGCCTGGTACTTCTTGAAGCTGTCGTAGAGGTCGGCGCTCAGCTTCAAATCCATCCCGGACTCCCAGTAGTTCATGCCCTTGGTCTCGATGACCCGCAAGGCCAGCGTGTCCACGTCGATGCGCAGGTAGCAGACGAGGTCCGGCACGACCGCGAAGCCGAAGACGTCCCGGATCCACTTGCGGTCTCCGCTCCGCACCGTGTCGCGCGCGAAGGCCGTGTAGATGTACCGGTCGGCCAGAACGATGAAGCCGGACCGCAGGGCCGGGATGATCTGGTGCTCCAGCCGGTCCGCGAAGTCCGTCGCGTAGAGCAGGCTGAAGGACCAACGGTCCAGGATGTTCCCCTGCTTGGCCACCTCGATGGTCTTGGACATCAGGCTGGATCTAGTCCAGCCGGTCGTCACGACCCCGTACCCCTGCACCTCCAGCCATTCCTGGAGCAGCTCGATGTGCGTGGAGCGGCCCACGCCGTCCGTTCCCTCAATCGCGATCAGCTTGCCCTTCAGGTCACTCAGATTTAGGTACGGCAAACCGTCGCCAAAATAGCGCCTCCCGTTTTCCATGCGTGCCCCGTTTCGGCTTGTAGTGCTCGATCGCCTGAGAGACGCGCTGGCGCATCTCGTTCTGCTGCTCTTCGATCTCCTGGGTCGCGTCCATCGTGATCAGCCCGTACTCGTCCACGATCTTCTCGTATTCGGCCAGGATGCGGGACTGGAAGATGCGGAAGCTCTCGGTCAAGTCCTGGCTGAGCCCCATGTCCATGCCGGCTTCGTAGTACTTGAGCTGCGCCCTCGTCCCGCCCAGGAGCCGGCCGATCGCTATCTCGATCGGCACCTTGAAGTAGAAGGCGAGATCGGGCCGGATCGCGAAGTTGTAGAGCTTGCGCACCCAGGCCGGAGAGACCCCGCGCACCGCGTCGCGCGCGAACGCGGTGTACACGTACCGGTCCGCCAGCACGATCATGCCGGCCTTCAGCGGCGGCAGGATGTCGTGGTAGAGCCGGTTCGCGAAGTCGGTCGCGTGCAGCAGGCTGAACGTGGTCGGCGTGAGCGCCTTGCTCTTTTTCCCGCGTTTGGTCGTCTCGCGGACCAGCTCGGAGGAGTTCCACTCGGTGAAGAACACGTTGTAGCCCTTGGCCAGCAGCCATTTCTGGAGCAGCAGCAGTTGCGTGCTTTTTCCGGACCCGTCGATCCCCTCGACGATGATCAGCTTGCCCGGAAACGAATGGGGCTGCTCGAACGTCAACGGCGCCGCGCTCATGGGCTCTCTCCCTCGGGAACGCGGGTCACGAAGTGGACCGGCCGCTTGAAGACCTGCTCAAACAGGTCGGCGCGGCTCTTGGCCGCCCAGATTTCCAGCTCCGGATCGCCCGCCGTCTTGAGCGTGATCGTGACGGGCTTCCCCAGCCTCACCTCCAGGTCCTGGATGACCGAGAAGTGGCTCCGGTCCAGGGCGTCGGCGATGCGCAGGAGCGCGCTCAGCACGTCCAGGACCCGCCGGCTCCGCGAGGACAGGGCCTTCAGCGGGGCGTGGTCGTCCCGAGGCAGGGCCCGCCGGTGGTACCGGGCGACGTTCGCGATCATCTCGATCTCCTCGGCCGTCAGCCCGGACAGGTCGCTGTGCGTGATCAGGTAGTAGGCGTGCTTGTGGTGCTGCCGAGAATTGATGAGATAGCCGATGTCGTGCAGGAGCGCCGCGTACTCCAGCCACTCCCGCTCCCGTTCCCCCAGGCCGTGCAGGGGCTCGGTCTGGTCGAAGAGCCGCCCGGCCAGCTCGGCCACGTGGCGGGAATGGGTCTCGGGGTAATGGCAGCGGCGGGCCAGGTAGACGACGTGGCGCCGGCGGACGTTGGGGATCTCCTGCTCGGCCTTGATCCCTTCCCGGTGTTTTTCGATGAAGTCGTAAATCAAGCCTTCCCGGATCGCCTTGTCGCTGATCGTCAGCTCGTCGTGTCCGATCCGGTCCATCAGGATCCGGAGGACCATGGTGGCCGGCAGCAGCGTGTCGGCCCGCTTGGGGTCCAGCCCCGGAATGGCCAGGCGGGTCTTGAAGCTGGCGTCCCGCAGCAGCTCCTCCACGGCCTTGACCTCTTTCCTGGCGATCCTGGCCATGTTGATCTGGGGAATCGGACGGCCGGTGCGCCGCAGGTAGACGATTTCGGCGAGGTTGGCCGCCATGCCGGAGGTGGCCACCAGCCGGTCGAACTCCCTGGTCCGGAACCGCTGCAGGGCCGCCTTCAACTGCGATTCGACGGCCTGCTGCATCTCCCGCAGCATGGACTTGGTCGGCGGATCCTGCTTGAGGTACAGGTCCTTCAGCCGGATCGCGCCCAGCTTGAGGCTCTGTCCCTGGATCATCCGCCTGGGATTACCGTGAATCAGCTCGACCGAGCCTCCGCCCACGTCCACCACCAGGGTCGAGCGATCGGCCAGGTCCATGCTGTGCCGGACCCCCAGATAGATCAGGCGGGCCTCCTCCTGCCCGGTCACGACGCGGACCGTCAGCCCGGTCTGCCGGGCCACCTCCTCGATGAACTCGCCGCCGTTCTTGGCTTCGCGCACGGCGCTGGTGGCCACCGCTTCGATCCGGTCATAGCCCTTGTTGCGGGCCAGGGTGGCCAGGGTCCGGATCACCTCCAGCCCCCTCGCCATGGCCGCCTCCGAGAGGCGATGCGCCTTGAACGTCCCGTCCCCCAGACGCGTCATGTCCTTGAAACGGTCCAGGATCTTGTAGGAGAAGTCGGACTCGACCTCCGCCAGAACCATGTGGATGGAATTGGTCCCGATGTCGAGGATGGCGAGCTTCGTCATGGATGGCAGCTTAGAGGGAGGGCTGCGCCAAGTCAATCGGCTCTTTTACAAATATATTCAAGTAGTTGCGTTGACGACCGAGCCGCCAGTCCGCGCGGCCCAGTCAGCGGGAACGGCCCTAGCCAGCCGTGTGCCGGATGATCTTGCCTTCGACCAGGTAGACGACCAACTCGGCGACGTTGGTCGCATGGTCGGCGATGCGCTCGATGTATTTGGCGATGAACGTCAGGCGAATGGAACGGGAGATCGTGCGGGGGTCCTCCAACATGAAGGACAGAAGCTCCCGAAACAACTGGTGCGTCAGGTCGTCAACGAAATCGTCGTCCTTGAGGACCTTCCGGGCCAGAGCGACGTCCCCCTTCACGAACGCGTCGATGCTCTCTTTCACCATCGTGCGGGCCCAGTTCCCCATGCGCGGGATGTCGATGTACGGCTTGAGCTGCGGCTCCTCGTTCAGCTCGACGGCCCGCTCGCAGATGTTCTCGGCCAGGTCGCTGATCCGCTCGAGCTCCGTGGCGATCTTCATCGCGGTCGTGATGAGGCGCAGGTCCCGCGCCGCGGGCTGGTGCAGCGCCAGCAGCCGGATGCAATCTTCGTCGATCTCGACGTCCAGCGCGTTGACCTCGTGGTCCCGTTCGATCACCTGCTTGGCCAGGCCGGAGTCGCGGGACACCAGGGCGGAGAGGGCCTTGTTGATCTGATCCTCCGCGAGCGCCGCCATCCGCAGCAGCTTCTGCTTCAGATCGGCAAGCTCGTCGTCGAAATGCCGCTGCATTCAACCCCCGTGATGGGTGATCAGTGATGTGTGATGGGGGCAGTCTCCGTGGGTTTCACCGATCACCCATGACCCATCACCGAATCTCAGCCGAACCGTCCCGTGATGTAGTCCTCGGTCTGCTTCTGGGCCGGATTCGTGAACAGGCGCTGGGTCGGCCCGAACTCCACCAGCTCGCCGAGATACATGAAGGCCGCCCAGTCGGACACCCGCGCGGCCTGCTGCATGTTGTGCGTCACGATCAGAATCGTCACTTTCCGCTTCAACGTCAGCAGCAGCTCTTCGATGCTGGCCGTCGCGATGGGGTCGAGCGCGGAAGTCGGCTCGTCCAACAATAACATCTCCGGGTCCGTCGCCAGCGCCCGCGCGATGCAGAGCCGCTGCTGCTGCCCGCCGGACAGGGAGAACGCCTGCGCCGGCAGCCGGTCCTTGACCTCGTCCCACAGCGCCGCGCTCCGCAGTGCCTGCTCCACCTTTTCGTCCAGCAGGCTCCGCGCGCCCAGGCCGCGCACCCGCAGGCCGTAGGCCACGTTCTCGTAAATGGACTTAGGAAACGGGTTGGGCTTCTGAAACACCATGGCGATCCGCATCCGCACCTCGATGGGATCCATGTCGTGCGACAGGATGTTGCGCTCGTCGGGATAGAGGATGATTTCCCCGTCGTAGCCGTTGCCGGCGTAGAGGTCGTGCATCCGGTTGAAGCAGCGCAGGAAGGTGGATTTGCCGCAGCCGGAGGGACCGATCAGCGCCGTGATCTGGCACTCGGCGATCGGCACGGAGATGGCCTTCAACGCCGGGCGGCCGCCGTAGGAGAAACTGAGCGATCGCGTTTCGGCCTTGAGCGGCTTCGGCCGGTCATGGGATTCGTCCGTATACACGCCGCCTCCTACCACGTGATCCGTTTGCGCACGCGATACCTCAAAAAGATCGCCACCCCGTTCATGGCCAAGGTCATCACGACCAGGATGACTCCCGCCGCGGCGGCGTTCGCGAGAAACTCCGCGCCGGGCCTCGACACCCACGTGAACATTTGAATCGGCAGGACCGTAAACGGCGAGAGCAGCCACTCGAAGGACACGAACGGCGGGTCCGTCGTGAGCGGAGCCGGCGGCAGAAAGGCGATGAAGGTCAAGGCCCCGATCGTGATGACCGGAGCGGTCTCGCCGATGGCCCGGCTCAACGCCAGAATGACGCCGGTCAGGATCCCCGCGGTCGAGTAGGGCAGGACATGATGCCGGACGGTCTGCCATTTGGTCGCACCCAGCGCGTAGGCGGCCTCTCGAATCTCCACCGGGATGGCCCGGATGGCTTCCCGCGTCGCCACGATGACGATCGGAAGGATGAGCAACGCCAGCGTCAGACCGGCGGCGAGCAGGCTCTCGCCCAGACCCAGGAGGTACACGAACAGGCCCAGCGCCAGCAGGCCGTAGATGATGGACGGCACCCCGGCCAGATTCGTGACCGTGACTTCGATCAACTGCGTGAGCCAGTTCTTCCTGGCGTACTCCTCCAAGTAGATCCCCGCCGCGACGCCGAGCGGGACTCCGACGAGCGCCGTCACCAGCATGGTCAGGCTGGAGCCCACCCACGCCGGCAAGATCCCCGCCTGCTCCGCATGGCGGGAGGGAAAGGAGGTCAAGAATTGCCAGTCAATCCGGGCCATCCCCTCGACCACGAGCCGGCCGAACAACAGCACCAGCGTGAGGACTCCCACGGCAAGGGAGAGCAGCCCCAGGGCCATGAACATCCGTTCGGCGACCTTACGCCGGAGCAGGGACCGTCGCAGCGGTGTGGATGCGGTGCCCGGCATCAATAGACTTCCCGGAACCGTCTGCGCATGAGATGGCCCAGAACGTTGAAGAGCAGGGTCATGAGCGCGAGGACGAGGCCGGCCGCGAAAATGCTCTGGTACCCGATGCTGCCGTGCGGCAAATCACCAAGCGCCACCTGGACGATGTAGGCCGTGATCGTCGCCGCCGGCTCCATCGGATTCCACGTCAAGCTCGGATTCTGGCCCGCCGCGATCGCCACCACCATCGTCTCGCCGACCGCGCGCGAGACCCCCAGGACGTAGGCCGCCACCAGGCCGGACATCGCGCCCGGCACCACGACCCGCAAGGCGGTTTGCAGACGGGTGGCGCCCATGGCGTACGAACCCTCCCGCAAGGTCATCGGCACCGCGCGCATGGCATCCTCGCTCAACGAGATCACGAACGGCATGATCATGATGCCGATGACCAGACCGGGCCCGAGCATGTTGAAGCCGGGCAGATCGGGCCAGAGGACCTGCAACGACGGAGTGACGACCAGGAGAGCAAAGTATCCGTACACGACGGTGGGCACGGCGCCCAGGAGTTCCAGCAGGGGTTTGATCAGCTCGCGCAGGCGCGCCGGGGCGAACTCGGAAAGGTAAATCGCCGCAACCGTGCCCAACGGGACCGCCACCAGGAGCCCCACGCCGCTGGTGACGAGGGTCCCCGCCAGCAGCGGCAGGATGCCGTAGCGGGGGTCCGCGAACAGCGGCGTCCACAAGGTATCGGTCAAGAAATCCTTGAGCGAGACCGTACGGAAAAAGCCAACAGACTCGTAGAGCAGGACGGCCACGATCGTCACGGTCGTGGCGACGGAGGCCAACGCGGCGAGGAAGAGTGCCCCCTCGATCAGCCGCTCGTGAAGCCGGTGTCGGCGGCGTCGGGCAAGGGCCGGCGTTTCGGTGCGCGGCTCTGTCATCCGAACCGTCTCTTGCGCGACGAGCAGCGACTCATCCATCCGACGCACACCCCCTCGGGTTCCTGCGATTCCACCAAATCGAAGCAGCGGCCAGGCGCCGCCCAATGTTTAGAGCTTCGGCGGACGATTCAGGATTTCTTCCACCGCCAGACCGACTTCCGGGACGCCGCCGAATCCGGTCCCGAGCTGCCCTTTTCTGAAGCGCTCCAACCCCATCGCGTACGCCCTGTCCGGCAGGGGGAGATAGTTCACCTCCGCAATCAATTTGGGCCCTTCGGTCAGGTAATATTCGACGAACTCCCGGATCTCCGCCCGCCTCGCCGCTTCCTCCTTCACGTAGATGAACAGCGGCCTCGACAGCGGCTGGTAATTGCCCCTGGTCACGTTCTCGAGGCTCGGCAGCACCGGCCCCTTTCCCGCGTCAATGGCCAAGGCCTTCAGCCTGTTCGCGTGGGACGAGTAATAGGCGTAGGGGATGTAGCCGAGCGCGTGCTTGTTGCTCTCGATTCCCTGGACCAGCACGTTGTCGTCCTCGCTGGCGGTATAGTCGCCCCGGCTGGCTTTCGTCTTGCCGACGATGGCTTCGGTGAAATAATCGAAGGTCCCGGAATCGGGCCCGGCCCCGAACAGCGCGAGCGGCGCGTCCGGCCAGCCCTGACGCACCTGGCTCCACCTGGCGATCTTGCCCTGCGCGGCCGGCTCCCAGATTTTCTTGAGCTCGGCGACGGTCACCGAGGTGACCCAGGTGTTCTGGGGACTGACGGCCACGGTCAACGCGTCGAAGGCGATGGGCAGCTCGTAATACTTGATCCCGTTCGTTCGGCACAGCTCCATTTCCTCTTTCAGGATCGGGCGCGAGGCGTTGGCGAGGTCCGTCTCGCCCCGGCAGAACTTCTTGAACCCTCCGCCGGTGCCGGAAATGCCCACGATGACCCTGGCGCGGCCCCGCTTGGCCTTCTGGAATTCCTCGGCGACGGCCTCGGTCGGCGGGTACACCGTGCTCGATCCGTCGGCTCTGATAAGGGCGCCTTGGTGCGATTGGCCGGAAAGCGACCACAACCAGAGCGCCGCGATAACGACCGGGATCCCGATTATACCCTTGACGGTGCGGCCTGCCATCCTTCCCTCAGTCCGCTTCTTCGTCGCGCTTCGTCCGGCGCAACCATGGAAACAAGCATGGGACTCCCCTGGTTACAGCGAGATGTGCAACGTGTTAAGGGCACGTTAAATCGAGCGCGGCGCTCAGGTTGAGCAGTAAGTGCACAGCAGGTGAATCATGGCTCTCACCAGGGTTGAGAGCAGAGCGAACAGGCCCATGTAAATCGCCCACGCGGCAAAGACCTGCTTGAGCGCCTGCCCGAGGCCGGCGGGCCCGGAGCCGTTCGATTCCCGATGTTGTTGGAACACAAAGATAAATTCTATGCTTAGCGTGGCCAGACCGACGATCAGCAGGAGATAGACGAAGTCCCAATCAACCATGGCCTGTGCGCGCGAGAGACCCGTCATTTCCGTCCGGACACCGGGCTCGCGTGCAGCTCGGCATAACGGGAGTCCGGCCGGACCGGAGACAGCTCATAGGAGAAGCCATGACGACGGAGAATGATGTCGCCCCGGCGGCTGAGCGAGTCAATCGCGAGAAAGATCTCGCTCCAGCTCAGCTCGGTCAACGTATCGGCCAACTGCTCGATGGTCAGCGATTCGGATTGACTGAGGGCTTCCAGCACAAGGGCTTCTGGGCGGGGTCGTTCAGGATTCATGACGCAGGCTCCTTCCCGCGAGAAGATCGAGGAGGGGAGGCTCACCCGACGGCGCGGGCGACCTCCCGGTGGATCGCCAGCGACAGGTCGTTGCTGGCGTTCCGGTACAGGGGACAGTGCCGGTGGCGCCCCGTCGTGCAGTAGTCAATGCGCTCGATCGTGCTCGGCTCGAAAGGCACGATGACCGCGATGCAGAGCGAGGTCGCTCCGGTCGTCCGTTCCTCGATGAAGTGAGGACATCGCATCGGCGTTCACCTCCTTTCTCTTCTCTTTCCTCCCGCTCGGCACCCGGCACCCCCGGGGGGCACAATCCCGGGGGCCTCGGGCTCACAGGAGAATCTGACAGTGCCCACCATACAGGCCCGGCATGTCGGTCGGGTTAAGGGCCAATTGCGGCCGTGTAAATTTTTCAACCCGCGTTCTTCATGACGGTTCGTCGCGAAATCGCGCAGTCGCTTGGCGAGACGGGCGCGTGGAGATGCGAAGGAGGGAAGCGTGTTCCCAGCAGCACGTTGACCGACTGAGCGGCGAGCCCGCCCGCTTGGCCGCCTGAAAGACGCGGCCAGGTTTGTCGCAGCCGCGAATCCGCGATTGCAGTAGAAGCGTTCATGAATAATGCGGGTTACGGTCAGCCCGAATCCCGGCCGCCCTCGCCGGGAAACGGGGAGAACCGTACGGCCAGGACGCGAACGGCGCCCAGCGTCAGGAGGATCCCGCCGAGCACGGCCAGCTCCACCAGGTGTTCGCCCTTGAACCACTGGGCGATCACCTCGGTCAACATGACCACCAGGATCGTGTCCACGATGAACGTCACCTTCACCCGCCCTTCGGCGAAGTAGGTGAGGGTGGTCTTGAACACCTCGACGACGGCGAGGAGGATCAGCGTGTCAATGATCACCTGGCGGAGCGCCACCTCGACCGGACGGCTGAAGAGCAGCCGCAGATCGAGGAACGTCTTGACGACCCCGCCGGCCAGCCCGACCAGGATCGTGAGGATCAGGAGGCTGAGGACCAGCTTGATCCCTTTCGTCCAGACCCGGGTCAGGTCCAGCTCGGCCGTCAACCCCATGGCCCGAACGAGCCAGGCCCCGCGCGAAGGTCCGTGGGACATTGTGGAACCGACCGACTCCGTCATGGCTCAGAATTCGTCAATCGCGACCGGGTGGAGCAGGTCCCGCACCGACAGCACGCCGACGATGGAGCCGAAGCGGAGGACCGCCAGGTGGCGGGTGCCGTTCCGCTCCATGAGGTCCGCCGCCTCGGTGATCGGCCGGTGCTCGTCAATGCCGACCACTGGGCTGCTCATGATCTCGCGGACCGGAATCAATCGCGCCGGCCGACCCGGTCCGACGGCTTGCCGCACGATATCCGTCTCCGTGACGATTCCGACGATCCGGCCCTGTTGCTCGACGAACACGCTCCCGATTTTCCGGTCCTTCATCACCTGGGCAGCGTCCGAGACCGAGGACAGGTGCGATACCTTCGCCAGATCCTGTTTCATCAGATGTCTCGCGGTAATCATGATTCCTCCTTTATGCGCGGTGGTTGGTCACGGTTCCACCTTGACCATGGACAGCCTCCCGTCCCGCTTCCTGATCCGCAGCAGCGGATAGAAGGATTTCCGCTTCATCCCCAGCAGGGTGGCCACCGCATAGAGTAGGGGAGCGAACAGGCCCGCCAACAACACGAGCAACGTGACGAACTCCATGGCCGACACCTCCTTGATTCGACGTGGGCAGTCTAGCTCAGGACTGTTCCTCGCAGTTCAACATCATGTAAGAGTCTGGTAAATCTTCCGGGCTGACAGGCAGGCACGCAAAGTTAACAAGTCTGTAACATGGCCTGGAGAATTCTGAAATCCATGGCGAGCAACATGCCTATCAGATCAAGATTTCTTGAATCGGCTTATACCGTGCTTCTCTCAGGCTCCTTCGAGGACAGTGATGTGAGAACTCATCTACACGCTGAGCTAAATACCGTTCGCGTGATCGCACTCACCCAGATGACAAGCATTGACCGAGGCTCTCGGGGGATCACGTTCAACGACCCACCCAGGAGGTTGCAATGAATGGCCACGCAATGCGGTTAGCCAGTGCGCTGTACGCCTTGTTTGTTCTTGGGCTGACCGCCGGTGCCAGAGCCGAGCACGACGGCGTCAACGGAAAGCCCGTCGTCGAGCCGGAGATCGCTTCTTACGCGCCGAGAACCGACCTGTCCGGACGCATTCTCACCATCGCCGGCTCAAACACGATGCAACCCTTGCTGGCCAAGCTCGCCAGCGGGTTCACCAAACACCATCCGGACGTCCGGATCGTGGTTGAGGATGTCGGCTCGGACGAAGCGATCAGGGAATTCATCATCGGGTACTCGCTGCAGCGCCGCGGGGAGAAGGCCCGTAAGGGAACCGACGGGGCCACGGAGCTCAACGTGCTGGCCTCCTCGCGCGAGCTGACCGAAAAGGAGATCAAGGCCTTTACGACCACGAACGGCTATGCGCCTCTCGCCATTCCCATCGCGATGGATGCGGTGACGATCTATGTCCATCGCAGCAATCCGGTGCAAGGACTCACCCTGGCTCAGGTTGATGCGATCTTTAGCGTGCACCGGAAGCGGGGATTCCCGGAAGAGATCAAGACCTGGGGGCAGGCCGGAGTGCAGGAGGCTTGGCACGATCAACCGATCCACCTCTACGGAAGGGACAAGGACTCAGGCACTCGCCGGTTCTTCCAAGCGGTCGCCTTGCTCGATGGGGATCTGAAGGAGGAGGTCAAGGAGCAGCCGGGCTCTGCGTCGGAGATCCTGGCCATCGCCCGCGATCCGTTGGGCATCGGATATGCCGGGGTCGGATTCCAGAGTTCGCTCGTCCGCAGGGTCCCGCTGGCCGAAGATGCGGGAAAGCCCTTCGTGAAGGCCAGCACGGATTCCGTCCTGGATGGCAGCTACCCGTTGCGGCGGCACCTCTACCTGTACGTGGACAAGGCTCCCGGCTCCAAGCTCGACCCGATCATCGAGGAGTTCCTCAAGTTCGCGAACAGCCGCGAAGGACAGCAGACCGTGGTGCAGGCGCAACTGTATCCGCTGTCCAAGAGGGAAGTCGCCAACAATCTGGCGGCGCTCTCCGGCGGACCCGTAGCCGTTTCCATGCAGAATGGTTTCTCATCGCGCTGAGAAGTGAAGGATCACGGATCGAGGGGATATCGCATTCCGATCGAGGGTCGGTCGGAGGAACCGCGTTCCTCCGACCGATCGCTTGATCGGTCCTCCTGCCTTTGGCTGCTTGCCGTAACGGGATGTCTGGCAGTTGCCAGCCTCACCGCCTGCGAGTCAACTCCTCAACACCGCCTCGCGTACCAGGACCAGAGCACGATGGTTCAACTGAGGAACGATCCGCTGGCAGGCTCCGGCCACAGCCATCCGACCAAGGTGACCGCCGGGCGGATGACCCAGATCCTCCGGGGCGTTCGCGTCCAGAGACGGGGAGACCCTGTCCTGGGCATCGTGACGGGAAAACCGGAAGAGGTGCCGGCCTTCTCGTCCTCAGAAATCCCGGCCTTGGCCGGTGCCTTGAGCCAGGCGCTGGCCACCGCTTCACCCCACGAGATGGTGGCCTTCTATCGCCGGTACTCCGACGCCAGCGTCAGCGTGGGGGTCACGTCCGGGGGACTCTTCATGGAGGGGCACCAACTCTACTTCGTGCTCGCCAACTTCCGAAACCGTCCCTCGGACGTGATGAGCCAGGCCGTGGCAACGGAGTTCGATCCTTCATCCGATCCCCTCATGTCGCTCAAGGCCCGCTCGTTTGCGGTCAGGTTCCATCCCCCCGGAGCGCTCGTTTCATCCGACTTCCCCCTCGTCTGGAAGTATGTGGATCCCGGCAAGTTCATCGTGGTGGATCTCGATCGCCTGCCCCCTGAGACGGAACTTTCCGCTTCCACCCCGCTTCGCTGAAGCATGACGCACCGGCTCCGGCAGACAGTGGGGATTGGCTTGCTGGGGCTGCTCGCCGCGCTCACGGGCTGCGGCACGACCGTGACCGTGAAGGCGACCGCTCAGCAACCATCCGTCACCTTGACCGGCCAGCGCATCTATGTCGCCGTCAATGACCAGGGAGCGAGCCCTTACTTGAACCAGCACGTCAGGAGGCAGCTCAAAAGAGCCTTGACCGCGCGTGGAGTCCGGGAGACAGAAAAGCCCGAAGAAGCAGCCTATCGGCTGGAATTCTCCTACGGCGTGGACGGGGGAGAGCCGGAGCCGAGCACGGCTCCTCCGGCCAGACTGATGAACCAGATAACCCGTCAGTATGAGGTGGTCTATTCACCTCCCGGCGAGGTCCAGTACGCGAAACGTCTCAAGCTGCGCCTAGTCCCGATCGCCGATCCGAGCAGACCGGCGTGGATCGGAGAAGCGACCAACGTCGGCGAGTCCAACGACCTTCGAGACGTCGTGGATTTCCTGATCGCTGCTGGCATCGAACAACTGGGACGTGAGACCGGGAGCCCCATCGCACGGCGATTCTGGCCTCTCAGCGATCCGATCGGATCAATGAAGCGGGAATAGGTGCGCTGGCCTGCCAGAAAATTTACACGGACGTAACAGGGCAATGACACGTTCGCAATCCTCGCCCCTTATGATGCTCACGGAAAGTGAGGGAAGCTGAAGCCTTCGTCCAGACGGCGACCGGCTCACACCCAATCATCCGCAATCCATAGGAGGAAGGACATGCCGAAACTCAACGGAAAGAAGCTGAACAGGCATCCTTGGACGCTCTGGACGATGGCGACAGGCCTGGTGAGTTTCCTGTCCATGGCGCTGCTACCCGGATCGGCCTTCGCCGAGCATCCTGGAATCACTCAGGCCAACCCGAAAGTTGATCCCCAGGTGCAGGCCTATTCGTCAACCCAAGAGCTGTCCGGTCGTCTGACTATCGCCGGCTCGGACACGATGCGGCCGCTGCTGGTCAAGCTCGCCGGCGAGTTCACGAACTATCATCCCGGCGTTCGTATCATGGTCGAAGGAATCGGATCACGGGAAGCGATCAAATCGTTCGTTTTCGGTTACTCCCTGCAGCGCCGCGGGGAGAAGGCCCGCAAGGGACACAACGGCGCCTCCGAGGTGAACCTGCTTGCGTCGTCCCGAGAGCTGACGGAAAAGGAAATCGAAGCCTTCGCGTCTACGAACGGCTACGTGCCCCTCGCCATTCCCGTTGCCACGGACGCGGTCACGGTCTACGTCCATCGGGACAATCCGATCGAAGGGATGACGCTGGCACAGATTGACGCGATCTTCGGCACGGCTCGCAAGCGTGGATATTCAGAAGACATCAAGACCTGGGGGCAGGCGGGGCTTCGGGACGGTTGGCAGCGCCAGCCGATCCATCTGTACGGCAGAGACAGCAATTCCGGGACTCGGGACTTCTTCAGGACATCCGCTCTCCTGGATGGAGACCTGAAAGACGAGATCAAGGAGATGCCCGGATCGGCCTCGGAGATCCTGGCCATCGCCCGTGACCCGCTGGGCATCGGCTATGCCGGCACCGGATTTCAGACCTCGTATGTCCGTGCGGTCCCCGTGGCTGAGGATCAGGGGAAGCCCTTTGTTGCACCCGATAGAGACTCCGTGTTGAGCGGACGCTATCCGCTGCGTCGGCAGCTCTACCTCTATGTGGACTCGGGCGACCGCAATGCGGTGCTCGACGAATTCCTCAAGTTCGTGAACAGCCGCGAAGGCCAGCAGACCGTCGTCAGGGCCAATCTCTACCCCCTGTCCAAGGGCCAGATCGAGAGCAACCTGGCCGCGCTGGAGGGTGGAACGAAGACCGCCTCGATCCCGTCCGGCTCCAGCTCCAACTGACCTCCTCACAGACGGCGCAGGACGGGGTGAAACCCGTCCTGC
>JBFLWP010000029.1 GCA_040757595.1 Nitrospirota bacterium
CCACGATCCGGGCACCCCGCTCGATGCTCTCCAGCTTCCAGTGGGCCTCCGGCATCTTGTTCTCGACGAAGTTCTTGCCCCAGCTCGTGTTCAGCTTGCTGAAGCGCATGTCCGCGAGGTCGATGTCAGAGGTCTGGGCGCCCGACCACCAGGGGTGGGCCGGGTTCTGGTCCCCGTGCCAGGTGTAGTTCGACCAGTAGCGGCCGCCCTGCGCCTGGTTGGGGCCTACCTTGCGGATCCAGGCGTCCAGGAGGGTGTCCACCCCTCCGTTCATCCTGGTGTTGCCCATCTTGCCGACGATGCCGAGGACCGGCATGCCCGCCCGGTGCTTGAAGCAGCGGGTGCCCGCCCCCTTCATCATCTCGATCATCTCCGGCGGATAGCCCTGCTCCCGCAGCCGCCGCGCCCCCGCCTCCCCGCTGTACCGCTGGGCGATGACGATCATCGCCTTGGCCACGTAGGTGAAGGCCGTGTCCCAGGACACGCGCAGCATGTCGTCGAGCATCCGGGCGTCGAACTTGTACTTGCGCTTGATCTCGGGCGTGAGCTCCGGGGAGCCCGCGTCCATCCACTCCTTCCAGCCCTTGCGCATCAACGGGCCCTTCAGCCGATACGGCCCGTACACGCGCCGGTGGAAGGTGTACCCCTTCAGGCACATCCGCGGGTTGTGGGCGAAGGTCCCGCGGTTCCCGTAGAGGTCCTCGTAGGTCTGGTGGTCGTAGTTCTGCTCCACCCGCATCACGACGCCGTTGCGCACGAAGGCGCGCACGCGGCAGCCGTGGGTGTCGTTGGGGGAGCAGCACCAGGTGAAGGAGGAGTCGTACCGGTACTGGTCGTGGTAGACCCGCTCCCAGGAGCGGTCGGGATAGTCGCCGAGGGGGTTGCCCACCTCGATGACCGGCTGCAGGGCCGTGAGGGCGAGGGCCTTGTCGGCGATCGCCGCGGCCGCGACCGTGCCAGCCGAGACTTTCAAGAATTGCCGTCGTGATAAGAACATCGCTGCCACCTCCTCGCTAAAAGACCGCTGACCACGAGCACTCCCTTTACTCAAAAGACGGACACCATCACCTCCTTTCCGTAACCGAGCAAAGAACACAGAAAACTCATGGAGGTGGACAGCAAGCCCTCTGCCATGACGAGTGGCCGGGACGAGGATTGGATTGGCGATGTAAGCAGCGAAAAGAAAAGAGAAAAAAAGAGATCGTCGCGACCAGTCAAAGAGCGGAGCAAGACAGGGGTGACTATGGACGTATGCAGATGCAGATTCGATGAGAAGAAAATATTCATTGTGAATCAAAGCCTTATGTGGCGAGCATACCGGTATCCAGCCACCTTCGATGAGCCTGAATTTCGCCGGATCATTTCGCTGCAACCCCCGCAACTTGAGTCTCTCTGACAAAATCGTCACGAGAAGGAAACAGGAGAGAAGAGAGAGGCCTGGCGTTGAAACGGGGAGGTGAGGACTTCGACCGACAGGTTTCGAAATGGAAACTGGGGGGAATGGCTCGGGCTAGCTGCCGCCGGACGGCTCGTGATCGAGGTACCGCTTCATCAGCAGGGCAAAGTGCTGGCGGGGAATCCCACTGTCCTCAGCCGCGCGGGTGACGTTGCTTCCATGCTTCGCGAGCTTCTCCTTGACGTACGTCTTGCCGAAATCCGCGACCACCCGATTCTTGGCCTCCGTGTACGGCAAGGTCGTGTACGACAGGAACACCTGGGATGGCGCGATCTTCTTGCCCTGGGGGAGCAGGGCCCGGATGTCGGCTCCCGTGATCGCGTCCTCCGTGGCGAGGATCACGGCCCGCTCGATCACGTTGCGCAGCTCGCGCACGTTGCCGGGCCAGCGGTAGGCCGCGAGGTCCGCCACCGCGGCTGAGTCCAGGTAGCAGCCGGGCTTGCCCATCTCCTTTCCGAACTGTGCCACGAGCAATCGGGCGATCGCGGCGATATCCTCGGCTCGATCCCGAAGCGGCGGGACGTGGAGGCTGATGACGGCTAGCCGGTAGTAGAGGTCCTGGCGGAAGGCTCCGGTGCGGACCTTTTCCTCCAGGTCCTGATTCGTCGCTGCGACGAACCTGGTGTCGACCCGCTTCACCCGCGTTCCTCCCACGCGACGGACTTCGCTTTCCTCCAGTACCCGCAGCAGCTTGGCTTGGAGAGGGGACGGCAACTCGCCGATCTCATCCAGGAACACGGTCCCGCCGTTGGCCAGCTCGATCAAGCCCGGTTTGTCGGCGATCGCGCCGGTGAAGGCGCCCCGCACGTGTCCGAACAGCTCGCTTTCCATGATGCCTTCCGGCAGGTTTGCGCAGTCGATCACCTGGAACGGCTTGTCCCGCTCCTGGCTCTGTTCGTGGATGGCCCGGGCGATCAGCCCCTTGCCGGTTCCGGTCTCCCCGGTGATCAGGACCGTGGAGCGGACCTGTGCAGCCTCGTGCATGAGCCGAAGCACGTTTCGGAAAGCATCGCTCGTGCCGACGAGGCTGCCCGCTCCCGTGGTCTGTTGCATGGTCCGTTCGAAGGCCGAATTGCGCCGGATGATCTCGGAGATCCGGATCGCGCGGTGGAGCCGCATCCCGAGATCGGTCGGGTTGACCGGCTTCAGGACATAGTCGTAGGCCCCACGCCGGATGGCGTCCACCGCGGAGGGAACTTCGTTCACCCGGGTCACCACGAGCACGGGAAGGTTGCGGTCGATTTCCTGGAGCTGGCTGATCAGGTCCAGGCCGGACATGCCGGGCAGCACCATGTCCGTCAGCACGAGGTCCACCGGCTGCTCCGTCAGGGCCTTCAAAGCCCCTTCGGCCGTGGCCCTGACGACGATCTCGATCTCGCCTTCCAGCGCCTTGAGGTCGGCCTTTTCGATCGCGTGCAGCAGAAGTTCCGTGTCCGTCGCCTGATCCTCGACCAACAGGATCGTGAACGTGGCCCCGACGCCGGCACGGGGCGTCGCGAGGTAGGATGGTGCGCCTGCCATTGGCTCCCTCTCAGGTTGCGTGATCCAGGAGTTGATCTGATGCGGCGCCTGCCGGCAGGGTGACGGAGCGGTCCACCAGCAACGGCAGTGAGAACGTGACGGTGCAGCCCGGCGGCCCCTGAGGCTCGATCCACACCCGGCCTCCGTACATTTCCACGATCCGCTTGACGATGGTGAGCCCGATGCCGCTTCCCTTCACGGTTCCCGTGTTCAGCCGCGCGAACGGCTCGAAGACGCGTTCCCGGTACTGCGCGGGGATGCCGGGGCCGTTGTCGCTGATCGAGAAGTAGGCCAACGGTCCTTCCCGTTTGGCGGCGATGCGAATCTCCGATTCCGGGAGGTGGTCCGAAAACTTGACGGCGTTGGAGACCAGGTTGTCCAGCACTTGGCGGAGGTAAGCCTGGTGGCAGGCCACGAGCGGGAGGCTCCCTTCGACCCGGACCCGGATTCGCTGGCGCTCCAACTCGCCGGCCCGCTGCTTCAGGACATCATCGAGCACCATTGCAGGCGCCACCGCCTCCAGCGTCTCGGGGCGCACCCCCAGCCGCGCCACTTCCAGGATGTTCTCGATGCGGGTGCTGAGGTCTTTCCCTTCCTCGGCCATCATGCGCAGCCACCGCTCCGCCCGGTCGTCCAGCCTATCACCATATTCGTCCAAGAGGTTCGTCGCCAATTCCCCCATCCGCTCCCCTGGCCCTTTCATGTCGTGGGCCAGGGTCTCCGCCAGGTGCTCGAGCTGTTTCAAGCGGGATTCAAGTCCCACCCCTTTCCGCTGCACCGCCTCGTAGAGTCGGGCGTTCGCGATGGCCACGGCCGCTTCGTCCGCGAAGCTCTTCGCCGACCGCAGGTTCCACTCCTCGCTCGGCACAGGACGATCCTGCAGCAAGACCAGCACGCCGAACGGCTCGCCCTGCGAGAGCAGCGGGATCGAAAGCATGCTCTGGCCGATCAGGTTGCGTCGCCGCACCTCCGGCCGCAAGTCGCTCCGCAGATCTTCCCCGAAGGCCGGCTGCCTGGTTTCAAAGGCCTGGACGGAGACGGGGAACTCCTCCCACAGCATGACGGCCTTCTGGAGCACGTCGCTCCACTCGCCGGACGCCGCCTCGATCACCCAACAGCCCATCTCCTCGTTCCTGAGCATGACGAGGCAAACATCCGCCTGCAGCAGCTCCACGGCCCGATCCGTGATCCTCCGGAGCATCCCGTGCAGTCCGTCGGCCCGGATGGTGTTGATCTCGTGCCCGATCGCGTTGATGGCCTCCAGCTCCCGCATGTAGAGTCTGAGCCTGCCGGTCAGCTCGTCGAACGCCTGGGCCAATTGGTCGATCTCGTCGGGGGACCGGTCGGCCCCCCGGCGAGCGTCTCCCTTGGGCGCAAATGTCCCGCTCAGCTTGGCCACCGACTCCTGGAGCCGCACGATGGGGCCCGTGATGCACCGGGACAGGAGCCGGGCGTGCAACAGGCCCAGGGCCAGGGTCCCGGTGACGGCCAGCACCAGGCTCCCGAAGTCCAGCCCGATGAGCTTCGCCTCGTCGGCTTCGAAGGCGTTCAGTTTTCCGTCCAAGACGTCCTCGATCGTCCGAAGGTCGTTGCGGACCGCGTCGGAGAGGATGATGCCCCGTCCGGAGCGGACGTAGGCCGCGGCCCCTTCGGGTCCGCTCGATCGGATGTGCCGGATCAGCGCTTGTTTGGATTCCAGGAGCGAGGCGAGGCGGTCGCCCGCGCCGCGCACGTCATCCTCCAACTCCGGCGAGCTCTTGATGAGGGTCATGATCCGGTCGATGGTAGGCTGTACGCTCGGCTCGGCGTCAAGCAGCGGCTGCAGGAACGTGTCCTGCCGCGTGAGGAGATAGCCGCGAAACGCGTCCTCGACGTCCGCGGCCAGCCGTCGCAACACCTGGACTTGCTCGCGGGCCAGCAGGACCTGGTGGCGCTCCTGCTGGAGGGCGTGAAGCTGGTTCAGGAGGTAGATGTGAACGATCAGGGCGCAAAGCAGCGGGGCGAAGACCACCAGCAGGATGGTCCCGAGCTTCTGCTGAACGCGGAGCTGCTTCCAGAACGAGCGGCGCGCTCCGGCCATGGGAAGGCTCTCCCCTGACGGAATGCAGACGAGATTCCTGCGAAACCCCTCGTTTCAGTGCGGTGGCGTCAAAATCCTAGTGCTGGTCGGCTCGATGCCCCCTCACAGTCGTCGTTGTGCGATGAGGCGCGCCCGGCCTTCCAATGCGCCACCGCGGCCATGTATGTGGCACCGTACCGTCATCGGATGAGCCTGTCAAGGTGCCGGCCCGAGGGAATCGCGGGGAGGCGGTCAGCGGCGGGCGAGCTTCTTCCTGGCCTGCCATTCGTGGATCAACTTCTCCGCCTCGGCGACCTGGGCCAGGGTCATCTTCTTGGCGACGGCCTCCTTGGATTGGAAGGAGTCCTGGTAGCCGCCGGCCGCGGCGAGCGCCAGCCACAGGTAGGCGGTCACATTGTCCTGAGCCGTGCCTTCACCCTTCGCGTACATCAGGCCCAGGTTGTGCTGGGCCGAGGGCTCTCCCTGCTCGGCCGCCCGCCGATACCAGCGGACGGCCTCACGGTCGTCCTTCGGCACCCCCTCTCCTTCGTCGTACATCAGGCCGAGATGATATTGGGCCGTGGCGTCTCCCCGTTCGGCCGCCTTGCGGTACCAGCGGACGGCTTCCTGGTCGTTTGGGGGAGTCCCCTGCCCGTGGTCGTACATGAGCGCGAGGTTGAACTGGGCCGCGGCCAGTCCGCCTTCCGCCGCTTCCTTGTACCAACGGAAGGCTTCCACGTCGCTCTGCGGCACCCCGATCCCTTCGTCGTAGAGGAGCCCCAGGTTCAGTTCGGCTCTGACCTCCCGCTGCTCGGCCGCCTTGCGGAACCAGCGGGCCGCCTCGGCGGGGTTCTTGGGACCTCCCTGCCCCTCCAGATACATGAGACCCAGGTTGAACTGGGCGTCGCGCAGCCCCTGGGCGGCGGCCTTGCCGAACCAGTGTCGGGCCTCCCCATAGTCCTGTTGCACCCCCTGTCCCTGCGCGTACAGGAGGCCCAGATTGTGCTGGGCCTCCGCGTCCCCGTCGCGCGCCGCCTGCTGGAATTCGCGGAACGCGGTCGCATAGTCCCCGTGGTGGTAGGCGCTCAGGCCCAACTGGAAATGGGTGCAGGCGGTCAGGGCCGGCAGGAGCAACAGAGTTCGGATCAGGAGCCGAGTCATGATCGGGCCCGTTCGTGCCGAGAGGGGGTCATGCGTCGTGTCGCACGGCGCGCAATCCGGTGAGCAGATCTTCCGCCAGCCGGAGCTCGTCCGGAGAGAGGGGGGCCTGCCCGAATCGGACGCGACAATAGAGGGCGGTCAAGGGCTCCACGAACCGTCCAGCCTCGGCCCACTCGCGGGCGATCAACCGGGCAAATTCCCAGGGGGTGGCGCCGGGAGCCTTGTGAAGCCCTCGGGCTTCCACACACTGGAGCATCCGTTCGTACAGTCTCACGACCGCGGTTTGCCGCGCGGTGGGAAAGTCGCGGGCCTGCCGACGGCCCCGGAGCGCCGCTCTCACTGCAACGAAGATCAGGAGCAGCAGAGCGCCACTGCCTGCAGCCAAGCCGGCCAGGAGCAGCCAATTGGGAGACCGAATGGGCTGGCCGATCCGGGTCCGGGCCTCAGCCGTCCAACGGACGAGCGAGGCCAGCAGGGTCCAGGCCTGGTCGCGGGCCCGCTCGCTCCGCTCGCGCACTCCCTGGGCCACGGCCATCTGGTCCCGCAAACTGTACCGGATGATGAACCGGTCCCACTTGAGGCGGATCGAGTCCACGACCCGGCCCGCCGCCGTCCAGACCGGGACGGAGGGCGGGGCGGCCACGCTCGGCGTCGGGTCGAACGTCACCCAGCCGGAGCGGGGGAAATAGACCTCCACCCAGGCATGGGCGTCGCGCTGCCGGATCGTGTAGTACCGGCCGAAGTCGTTCCATTCGCCGGCCAGGAATCCCGTCACCAGCCTGGCCGGGATCCCCATGGTCCGGAGGAGGATGACCATGGCCGTGGCGTAATGCTCGCAGTAGCCGCTCTTGCGGACGAAGAGGAATTCCTCGAGCGGGCTCGCCGGCACAGTCGGGCCGACGTCCAGACTGTACCGGTAGCCGGTGCGGAGATGCCGCTCGAGGGTGACGGCCTTCTCGAACGGCGTCGCCGCGCCGCCGGTCACGGCTCGCGCCAGCTCGGCCACCTGCGGGCTCATGTCCGGGACTTGCAGAAAATAGTCGGTGACCGTCTCCGGATAGGTCGGCGCCGTCGCAGTCCGCTCCCCGTCCGCGAGCCGGGCTTGCGCGGACCAGATGGTGTACTGGAACCGGCTGGGCGGGGGATAGGGCAGCGACAGGCCGCCCATCCCGTCGGCCTGGACCAGAAGGAAGCTGCCCTTGAGGGCTTCCACAACCGGCAGGCCGAACAGGATCGGCGTATCCAGCGCCTCGAGCAGGATATCCTGGCGCAGGCCCGGGCCGAGGCCCTCCGGGCGTTCCGGACGAGGGACGAGGAACGCGCCGTCCGCCGTCCGCTCCAGCGGGCGGCGGACGGTCAGGCTGTTCGTCCAGGACCGGCCGTTGTAGAAATCGTAGGCGGCCCCCCGGAAGTAGAGCCGCTCCGCGACCGGACCTTTCTGGTCCGGAAACTCCACCCGCATCACGACGCTCTGGTCGAGCTTCACGGAGCCGATGACGCCCAGGTCCACCTGCTCGGAGAAACCCGAGGTCCGGAGGCGCTCGACCCGGTTCTTGTTGAAGAAACCGGTCCCGATGCGGGGCGTCACGAAGAAGATGGCCAACGTCAGGCAGAAGGCCCCGAGGGTGATCCCGTTGGTGGTCCAGAAGAACCGGCCGGTGATCGGGCCGGTGGTGTGGACGAGGTCGGGCCGGTGGGCGGGCGGGAACGACGCGCGGACCTCCTCCGCCTCGTTCCGCAGATGGGAGAGCAGCAGCGTCCAGATCGCGGCCAGCAGGTAGGTGACGAACACGGCTGCGTACCAGAGCTCGACCGTGAGCGCGGCGGCCGAGAGGAGCTCCAGCAGGCTGATCGCGTGCAGGTGCAGGAAGTCCTTGCGTTGCTCTAGCGTCAACAGCTTGTTGATCATCAGAAGGATCAGGAAGTGGATGCCGGCCTGCAACAGGTCCTGGGAGATCCAGAGCAGGTCCGCGCCGAAGGCGCCGAAGGCGGCGACCAGCAGGACGTTCCACGCGCGCCGCGAAAGACGGAAGCGAAGCCGGTCGGCGCCGGCACCGGCCGCCTGGGCCAGGCTCAGCAGGATCGCGCTGTAGCCGAGCCAGACGAACAGGACTGGCAGCTCGCCGGTGAGCACGAGACCGGTGAAGCCGGCCGTCGCCAGGAAAATCGAGCTGAACCGGAAGGCCCGTTCGGGGTTCATGGCGATCCGTCGGACAGCCGCAGGACGCGGCTCACCGGCCCGCAGGCAGCCGGGAGCCGGGGATCCTCGGCCGGCAAAATGAGCAGCGTCAACTCTCCGGCCAGCGTCCGCTCGCCCAGCCGACGGAAGCCTTCCGGCACCAGCGCCGAGTCCGACGGCGCGGTCGGCTGGCAGAGGCTCAGGGCTCGCAGGATCTCGTGGAAGTGCGCGTTCCCCTGTCGCGTCGGCAGGGCAGAAGTGCCGAGGACCAGCCCGATCGCATAGTCCCAGGTGCGGAAGAAGTCGGCCAGAGAGGCAGCCAGCGAGACCGCCTCTTCGAACCGGGCCCGGCCGGTTTCCGGCACGGAAGTGGGCAGCGCCAGCACGACCCGCCGCTGATCCTCCGCCTCCGTCTCCCTCACGATCAGTTCAGCCTGGCGGGCGGAAGTCTTCCAGTGGATGGCCCGCGAATCGTCGCCCGCCTGGTATCCGCGCAGATTGGAGAGCCCGACGCCGGGGCCCCGCCGCGGCACGGCCTGATCCTGACCCAGGGCGGTCAGCTCCTGCAGGAGCCCGTCCGGCAGGGGCGTGAGCTCCGGATAGACGAGCAGCTCCGACGGGAGCGGAAGCGTCGCGGCCTTGAGAAACAGGCCGAACGGAAAACGGGTTAGGAGCTTGATGCCGTCGAAGCGGAAAGGGCCTCGTCGCGTGATCAGGAGCGGATAGGGCTGGATCGTCGTGGCGCCCGGCGGGAGGTGCAGCAGATGAACGCCTCGGTCCACCGGGACGTCGGCGATCAAGTCCATCACGCGCAGGGAGAAGGAGGGAAACCGCCGCTTGCGGTTGGCGAGGGAGAAGGCGGCAGTCGTCGGGCGGTTGGCGAAGAGGTGCTCCGGCAGGACACGGCGCACCTCCAGGTGCCGGAAGCACTGTTCCGAGAGGATGCCGGACATGACGATCAGGCTCAGCATCATCGCCAGCAGGAGGTAGAGGAGGTTGTTCCCCGTGTTGATGGCCGCCACCCCGACGGCCAGGGTCAGGAGGACGAAGCGCATCCCGTCCGGCGTGAGCCGGATGGACCGGTAACGGTAGAACCAGCGGAAGAACTCGCGCAGGCGCGAGGCGCGCCGCCCAGAATCTGACGCGGGGACGCGGAGACGCGGGGACGCGGAGAGCGCCGCGTCGCCCCTTCGCCGCGTCGCCGTGTCACTTGCACCCATCGCCCGGTGTCTCGCTAGGAGCCTGTTCAGAGGGGAACCGGCACCGATTCCACGATCTCGCGGATGATCCGCTCCGCCTCCGCGAACCGCGGGCCGGCCGACGGGGAGGAAGGACCCCGGCCCGTGCTCAGGATGACCCGGTGCGAGAGAACGGCCGGGGCCAGCTCCTTGATGTCGTCTGGCAGACAGTAGTCCCGCCCCCGGACGAGGGCCAGGGCCTTGGCCGCCTTGTGGAGCGCCATCGCCCCGCGCGTGCTGACGCCCAGCCCCAGGAGCTCGCTCCGGCGCGTCGTCGCGACGATGGCCAGCAGGTACTCGACGAGGCTCTCGTCCACCCGCACCTTCTCGACGGCCTGTTGCAGGTCCAGCACGTCCTGGGCTGCGAGCACGGGCTGGAGCTCGCCGGCCGGGTTGGCCTGCGCCTGGCGGTCGAGGATCTTCTTCTCCTCGGACGGGTCCGGGTAGCCGATCTGGATACGCATGAGGAACCGGTCCAGTTGGGACTCGGGCAGGGGGTAGGTGCCGTGGTACTCCACCGGATTCTGGGTGGCGATGACCATGAAGGGCTGCGGCAGCGGATAGGTCTGGCCGTCCACCGTGATCTGGGTCTCGTTCATCGCCTCCAGGAGGCTGCTCTGGGTCTTGGGCGTCGTACGGTTGATCTCGTCCGCCAGGACGATGTTCGCAAAGACGGGACCGGGCTTGAAGGCGAAGGCCTGCGTCTGCTGGTGGTACACGGACACGCCCAGGATGTCGGAGGGCAGCAGGTCGCTCGTGAACTGGATGCGCCGGAAGGAGCAGTCCAGGGAGCGGGCCAGGCTGTGGGCCAGCGTGGTCTTGCCGACGCCGGGCACATCTTCAATCAGCAGGTGGCCTCGGGCGAGCAGGCAGACGACGGCCCGCTCGATGACCGGGGCCTTGCCCTTGATGACCTGCTCGATGTTGCTCTGGACGGAACGAATCTCTCCGGTGGCATCCATGTGGGATCGTCTCGGTGGACCGTAGAGGAGGAAGCGTGGAAAGTCTAACAGACGGGTCCCAGAGCGTCAATTTGCAGAGGACTTTCCGGCGAAGGGCAGCAGGAGGTCAGACTGTGCTGGAGTTTCTGTCCGGTCTCATGCAGGCAGAATCTGAAGACCCGAAAAATATCGGCGGTAGAACCCGCGATCGCGAGTCAGGAGTCGGTCCGCCTCATGAAAGGCGTGAGCACCAATGAGAAAGTCGGCCAGAATCCGCCGGCGTTTCCCGCCGGCCTTGCGATAAGCGGCATGGGCTACCCCGGCCGTGTAGGCATGGTCGATCGTGAACGGCACGACTAGGATACGGACGTGCTGCAGCCAGCCGTCGAGTTCATCACGATTTCGAGACTGGGGGACTAACTCAGCGTAGACGGCGGGAGAGATGATCAGAGCCCCTTGCTGGTAGACCTGAAAGAGGAGCGCTTCCGAGCGATCGGCGGTTTGGGATCGTTGACGAGCACATCCAGCAACACATTGGTATCCAGGGCCGTGATCATTGCCCCCGAATCGCGTCAAGGTAGCGATCCACATCCACGCGCCGCACACCGACGCCCCGCAGTTTGCGAAACGGATTGGGGATAGGCCTCTTCCCACGCTTCCTGAGATCAGCGCGGCGGCGTTTTCCCTGAGCCGTCGCCTGCCTTTTCTCCGTGGTTCGCACAGGCACTCCTTTCCGAGAGCGGACTCGGCCAAATTATGTCCCACCGGAGACAAGGTGTCAACGCGCGCCACGGTCCCGGACCACCTCAGACAGCGTTTCTTCGGCGGACCGGTCCGAGATCAAGTTGATGCGGGCGTCGGCTTCCCGCCAGGGGCTGGCTCTGCAGAGCGGCGGAGCTAAGAAGGGGCGGCAATGTCATCGGTCGGGCGCAGACGCTCAAGAAGCTTGGGGGGTGAACCCCAGTAAGACCCTCCTGGCTCAGTGAGCTGAGGCAGCAGTACCATACACAACATTTTCATGGTCGATCGCCAGTAAGTCTCTTGATCCATTCGTCAACAAGGACTCCTTGGGTCGCCCAGATGTCAGGCCCCACAGCGTACCGGAGGGCAGACTCGTTTTTGATGGGAACTTCTTTATGCTTCGCCGATTCCACGAGTGACGCCGTCCCTGCCACTGTTGCGCCAATACCTTTAACGAAACGGTGTACTGCCCCACCTCATTTTGGACAGGTCGTTTCGTGTTTTTGACTCTCCAGTCCGCATAGAACGCGGCCGGTGACTGCATTCCGAGCGCACTGTGCGGCGTCTGCTGGTTGGAATGGTCGAGCCACACGGGGATCTGCTGTCCCACCGTCTCGAATGTCTCCAAGCAGGCCTGGTACACGTAATCCCGCTTGAAGCTGCCGAAGAACGCCTCGGCCAGGCCGTTTGACTCCGGACTCCGTCGGGGTGTG
>JBFLWP010000030.1 GCA_040757595.1 Nitrospirota bacterium
CCCCTTGCAGCGGCTCGACCATGGGCATGCGCTGATACCCGAGCTGGAGCTTGGGGTCCGGGAGGGTCTGCACCTGCGGGACTATGGCCTGGGCCGCCTCCCATCGCTTCCGCGCCGCCTTGATCTCTGGGTTCCGCTGGGCGAGTTCCTCAATGAGTCCCGCGAGCGAGAGCCTGGCTTCCTCCGCAGCCGGCACAGCCGGAGCGAGGAGCAGAACGAGGAACAGGCAGGCCGCAGCGGGCATCGCCATCTGAATCCGCTGGATGTTGGTCATGTCGCACCTCCACCTGAAGAAGAATTCCTCTGGACAGTTCCTTCCTCTCGAGTTTCGGCTGCCGGGACTTACCGCAAGGGTAGTGCCATCGAAATTGCCATTTGCATGACCGACTTCCCGTTAAAAAGCGCACAGTTACGCATGAACCACCGCCTGTGAGCGGAGGGATTCCTGCTACAGCCGCTTCACGGGCTTGTAGCGTAATGCAACAGGAGTCTTGAACGCGGCGACGCTTTGTGGCACGCCGATTGTTTGCTCACGCGGGTGTCGCCTCATTCGGCTCGGGGGGAGCAGAGGCGGGAAGCCCCCGACCCCTCCAAAGAAAATACAAGGCGGGGATGACGATGAGCGTGAGGATCGTCGAGCTCACCACCCCGCCGATCATGGGAACGGCGATCCGCTTCATGATATCGGCCCCAGTCCCGTGGCTCCACATGATCGGCAGCAGCCCGAGGAGAATCGCCGACGCTGTCATCATCTTGGGCCGCACCCGCCGCGCGGCTCCTTCGATGATCGCATGGCGAAGGTCGGTCATGGACCGCAAGCGACCTTCATGTTGCCAACGCTCGCAGGCCTCGTCCAGAAAGATGATCATTACGACGCCGGTCTCGGCTGCGACGCCGGCCAGGGCAATGATGCCGACCCAGACCGCGACGCTCAGGTGGTAGTGCAGGAAGTACAGCAACACCACGCCGCCCACGACTCCGAACGGCACCGACAACAACACGATCAAACTGCGCGCCACCGATCGAAAATTCAGGTAGAGCAGCATGAAAATCAGGAAGATCGTCACCGGGACGACCACCGTGAGCCGGGCTTTGGCCCGTTCGAGATACTGAAATTGACCGCCCCACACCAGGGAATAGCCGGGCGGGAGCCGCACCCGTTCGCGGATCAGCCGCTGAACCTCTTCCACGTACCCGCCCAAATCGCGTCCCGCGACATCCACAAATACGATGCCGGCGAGCGAACCGTTTTCGTCGCGAACCGAGGGGGGGCCGCTGGTCAGGCTGATCCGAGCCAGTTGGGCCATTGGAATCTTGGCCCCATTGGAGGTCTCCACTAGGACCCGCCGAAGCGCGTCCGGGTCGTCGCGCAGCTCGCGCAGATAGCGAACGTTGATGGGGTATCGTTCCCGGCCTTCCACCGTCTGAGAAACGTTTCTCCCGCCGATGGCCGTTTCGATGATGTCTTCGACGTCCTCCACGGTCAACCCATAGCGGGCGGCCTCATCTCGCTCGATGTGAAAGTCCACGTAGTAGCCGCCGGTCACCCGCTCGGCATACGCGCTGCGCGTTCCCGGAATCTCTTGAAGCAGGCCCTCGATCTCCAGGCCGACGCGCTCGATCTCGGACAGGTTCGATCCGAGGATCTTGATGCCCAGGTTGCTGCGGATTCCGGTGGCCAGCATCTCCGTGCGCGTCTGGATCGGCATCCACCAGATGTTGGGCATCCCTGGAAATTTCAGGACTTTGTCCATCTCAGCGATCAGCGACTCCCACGTGAGGCCCGGTCGCCACTGTTCCTCCGGCTTCAATGTCACCACGGTCTCGGCCATGCTTAAATGCGCCGGATCGGTGGGGGTCCCGGCCCGTCCGATCTTCCCGAAGACGCGCTCGACCTCCGGGAACTGCTTGAGGAGTTGGTCTTGTCGCTGCAGCAGCCTGCTCGCCTCGGTAACCGAAATGCCGGGCAGGGCCGTCGGCATATACAGGATCGTTCCTTCGTTCAACGGCGGCATGAATTCCGACCCGAGTCTCCCGTACAAGGGGATCGAGCTTCCCACGACCGCCAGGGCGAAAACGAGAACCGGCCACCGCGCGCGGAGCGCCCCGGCCACGATCGGCCGGTAGAGCCGCATCAACAGCCGGTTGATGGGGTTGCGCTCCTCGGGTGCAATCCTTCCCCGGATCAGCCAGACCATCAGGAGCGGCGCCAGGGTGACGGACACCACCGCCGCGAACGACATCGCGGCGGTCTTGGTAAAGGCCAGAGGCTTGAACAGACGACCCTCCTGACCTTGCAGCGTGAGCACCGGCAGGAACGAGATCGTGATGATCAGGAGCGAAAAGAACAGGGGCTTGCCGACTTCCTGCGCCGCGCGCACAATCACGACCGCTCGGGGGCCGGGCTGACCGTCACGGGTCCACTGTTCCAATCGCTTGTGGGCGTTTTCGATCATGACGATGACCGCGTCCACCATGGCCCCGATGGCGATGGCGACGCCGGCCAGCGACATGATGTTGGAGGTGATGCCCAGATGGTACATCGTGAGAAACGAGAGCAGGATGGCGGCTGGGAGCGTCAGGATGGCGACCAGAGCGGAGCGAAGGTGAAACAGAAACACCAAGCCGATGCCGCTTACGACGAGGCTGATCTCGATCAGTTTCTCTTTCAGGGTGGCAATGGCGCGGAGGATCAGCTCGGATCGATCGTAGACTGGCAGGATCTTGATCCCCTTGGGAAGGGACGGCGCGATCTCTCGGAGTTTCTCCTTCACCCGGTCGATCACGGCCAGCGCGTTCTCGCCGTACCGCATGACCACGATGCCGCCCACCGTCTCCCCGCGGCCATCCAGCTCGGCGAGACCCCGGCGCATGTCAGGCCCGACGGTCACATGTGCAACATCACGGATCGTAATCGGCGTCCCCTGCCGATCGGTGCCGAGCGGAATCTGCCGGATGTCTTCCAAGGACCGGATATAGCCCCGGCCCCGTACCATGTACTCCCGCTCGCTGGCTTCGATCACGCGCCCGCCGACGTCGTTGTTGCCGCGCCGGATCGCTTCGATGACCGTCTTGAGCGGAACGTGGTACCCGAGCAGCTTGTTGGGGTCCACCTGCACCTGGTACTGCTTGACGAAGCCGCCGATCGAGGCGACTTCCGCCACTCCCGGCACGCTCTGGAGCCGGTAGCGAAGATACCAGTCCTGAAAGCCGCGCAGTTCGGCGAGGTCATGCTGGCCGGACTCATCCACCAGCGCGTACTGGAAGACCCAGCCGACACCGGTCGCATCGGGACCAAGCGCGGGAGTCACACCTTCGGGCAGCTTGCCGGTCGCGCCCTGCATGTACTCAACCACCCGGCTCCGGGCCCAGTACATATCGGTGCCGTCCTCGAAAATGATGTAAACAAAGGAGAGTCCCAGGAAGGACTGGCCGCGGACGGATTTGATCCGTGGCGCGCCCAGCATGGAGGTGACGATGGGGTAGGTGATCTGATCTTCCACAAGGTCCGGGCTTCGCCCCGGCCACTCGGTGAACACGATCACCTGCACGTCCGACAGGTCCGGAATCGCGTCCAGCGGAATCTGGTACGCCGCCCAGAGTCCCCAGCCCATCAGAAAGAGCGTCGCCAGCGACACCAGGAACGTGTTCCGGGCGCTCCACTCGATCACGCGTTCGATCATCCCGCGCTCCATCTCTTTCGCCGACTACGTCCCTGGCATCCCGCCCCCTGCAGTCACCGCGAAGGTTTCTTGGATCTCAGGCTGCCCAGCGCGCTGGATGGTCACCGTGAGCTCCCACTGGCCGCCCATCCCAAGGTTCGCCTTGGCCTCGTACACGCCGTCTTTCCCGAGCGCCATCGGAATCGTCGCCGGGACCATTCCCGGCATCGGCATGGTGTATGTGAGCGACACGTTGGCCGTTGAGACAGGCTTGCCGGTCTCGTCCGTCAGTTTGACCCGGATCCGGTTCTCTCCGATCCGCGGAGACGCTGGCTCGGTCGAGAGCAGTAGCGTGAGCCCGCCGGTCTTCTTTTCCCGCTTGGCCCCGGCGACGGACGTTGTCTCTTGTGCCCCCATCTCCATCCCGCCCATGTCCATCTTGCCCATCCGGGCCTGCTCCATCCGGATACCGCCCATCCCCAGCGCACCCATCATGTTCGTGGCGGCCATCAGCTTGCTTTCCGAGTCAATGAGGAAATTGCCCGACGTCACCACGCGGTCCCCTTCTGCCAATCCGTCGAGGACCTCGTAGTAGGCTCCGATCTTCGGGCCCAGCTTGACCTGCCGCGGTTCGAAGAGGCCGTCGCCGCGGACGACGAAGACGAGCTGCCGCGTCCCGGAGTCCAGGAGTGCCTGCTCCGGAATCGCCACTTTGCTCCCCCGGTTCACGTTGACGAGCACGTCCCCGTACATGTCCGGCTTGATGCGGCCGTTAGGGTTCGGCAGGTCCAGGCGGACCTTGACGGTCCGGGCGTCTTTGTTCAGGTAGGGATAGATGTACGACACTCGGCTGTGGAACCGCTCCCCGGGGTAGGAGGCGAAGGTCACCGTGGCCGGCTGTCCCATCTTCACAAACGGCACCTCGTACTCGTATATCTCGGCATTGATCCAGACCGTGGACAGGTCCGCGATCGAGTACAGCGTCGTCTCCGGTTCGACGTACTTTCCTTTGAACACTTTCTTCTCGACGACATACCCTGTGACCGGCGCGGTCATCGCGACGGACGTTTGCGCCTTGCCCCGTCTGGCGAGTTCGTTGATCTGGTCGTCGGTCAGCGTCCATAGCCGCAGCCGGTCGCGGGCAGCCTCGACCAACTGCTCGGCCTGTGCACGGACCTCCGGGATCGGGCTGTCTCCGACCTTGTCACGGGCCTTGAGCGCGAGGAGATACTCGTCCTGGCTCGCCACGAGATCGGGACTGTACAGCGTGAACAGGGGTTGGCCTTCGTGGACGAACTGGCCTGTGAAATCTGCGAAGAGTTCTTCCACCCATCCCGAGACGCGCAGGTTGACGTGGGTGATCCGTTGCTCATCGTAACCCACTCTGCCGACTGCCCGAACGACGGTCTCGAGCGGCCGTTTCTCCACCAGCGCGGTCTTCACCCCGATCAACTGTTGTTTGAACGGGGTGACCATGGCGTACGCCTGGGCGGGCCCGCCCTCCGGAGCTGCTGGGGGTTTCATGTCCGCCATGCCGGGCGACTGCGACTCTCCTTGCACGGCGTAGCGGGACCGCTCCTCACCGGTCTGCAAGGGCCGTGAGGGCTCCCTTCCTTCGATGAGCCAGACCCCGCCGGCCGCCACGATCATCCCGATCGCGATCCACGTCGTTCGCATTGTTTGCCACGTCATGACGCGCACGTCGCACCTCCTTCCTTACAATTCCCTGCCGACCACCTGCTCAAGTTCGGCGACCCTCTGTTGCCATTCGACCAGCGCGCGATAGTACGCAAGCTGAAACTCTCGAAGGGCCCGGTCGGCTTCGATCAGGTTCAGAAAATCGGTGCGGCCGGTCCGATAGCCGGCTCGCGCCGATGCGAGGCTTTCCTCAGCCTGCGGCAGGACGGTGGTCCGATACAGCACAGCGATTTCCCAACTGGCGCGCACTTTCGCGAGCGCGTCTCGGATTTGGAAACGCGTCAGGTTTTCCAGCGACTGGAGGTCGGCGCGCGCGGCTGCCACTGCCGCCGCCGCCTCTTGCGCGGCCGCGTCGTACTTCGGCTTCGTCCAAAAGGCAAACGGCAGGTTGATGGCCATCACGGCGCCGAAGCCGTCATGGGCCTGGAAGTTCTGGAACCGCTGCACCGCGACCGTGACATCCGGATAGTACTGACGGTGCGCGAGGGCGCGGGCGTGCTCGTTCCGCCGGACCGCCAGAGCGGCCGCTTTTACCTCCGGCCTGGCGTCGGCCGCCATCTGAAACAGCTCGTCGAGGTCCTTGTCGAACCGCGCCGCGCGCGGCTCCTGCGGGAGCCCCACCGGCGACCGAGGGTCCCGATTCAACAGCGTGTTGACCTTGGCCTGGGCCGTGTCACGACGCTGCTCCAGCACGGGGAGCTGTTGGTGAAGCGTGGAGAGTTCGACCTGGGCCTTGAGCACATCCACTTGACTCCCTTTCCCCGTGCGGAATTTCGCCACGGCGATGTCCAGGAACTGGGTCAACAGATCGATCTGCTCGTGGTGGATCTGGATCGCCTTGTGAGCGAAGAACAGGTCGTAATAGGCCTGTTTCAGCCGCGCGATCACCTCCCGTTCCTTGGCCCGAAGGGCCTGTTCGGTGATCTCGGCCGAGCGAGTGGCAACCTCCTCCTTGAGGGCGAGTTTTCCTGGGAAAGGGAATTTTTGGGACAGCCCGATGATCGTGTTCTGCGCCTGCCCAAGGTTGAAGGAATCGGGCAGATTCCACCACTGGACTTGGAAGCTCGGGTCCTCCAGCGATCGGGCCTGAGGAACCCGTTTTGCCGCAGCTTCCCATTGTTGCCGCGCCGCTTGAATCTCCGGATTTCGAGCCAGGGCTTCCTGGACCAAATCCGACAAAGGCAATGATTCACGCGGGGACAGGTCTTTCCCGTCGGCACTTGGGGCCAGGCCTAGAGCGAATGTCAGCACCGCCCCGGCAATCAGATGGCACGTTTTTCCGTCCCGGTATATATGCCGGTACATATGAAGGTCCTCCTCCGCATCCTCAGAAGCCGGCGCCGACTCCGACGATCGGGGCGAAAGCACCAAGGGGAATACCGGAACCCCGGATCGTTCCGAATCAGCCCGACTGGCAGCGCTATGACGAACGGGATTGAAGAAAAGCGAGGATCGGCGGGATCAGATACGAAGCACGGTGCTCTTCAGAAGTAAGTCCCGTGGAGGACTGCTTTCTGGGTAACGGAGCTTGCCGCCGCTCCGTGTACCGAGATTGAGCGACAGAGTCAACGAGGTGGTATCTTCGGGACAGAACGTCTGGCAGTCTGAGGCGGTGTAGGACGGGGCGGGATTGTTGACGCTCAACGTCTTGAAGGCGTCGCAGAACTGGCGCGCAGCCTGTTCCTCAGGAGTTGAGCAAGCGCGCCCCTGCATCGTACTGTCCGTTGGCTCACTATCCGGCGAGGCGAATAGCGGCAGGACACAGGCGTAGGCGTTGAAACTCAAAGCCAGGAACAGCAGGATGAGTGGCAGAGCCAAAAAGACCAAACCGGAGCGCATGCGAGCCTCTCCCTACTAGGGAAGCAGCATACTCCTTAATCCTGGACGCGGTCAATCTACTTGGCTCGGCTCTTTCGGCGCCAAGGGTCGTTTTGTCCCACTCTCGCCTTTCGAATGGCTATCGCACCACCAGCACCGAGCAGGCGCTGTGCTGGACGAGCTTGGTCGAGACGCTGCCGAGCAGGAAGCGCGCGACCGCGCCCAGGCCCTTGGCCCCGGCCACGATCAGGTCCGCCTTCCGGTGGTCGG
>JBFLWP010000031.1 GCA_040757595.1 Nitrospirota bacterium
AACAAGACTATCTGCGCGAGCTGAAGGCCTGCCGTAACGCCGAGGAGCTTTCCGCCTTCCGCCTCGAGCATTATCGCAAGATCGCCGAGCGCGCCCGCGCCCGCGGCGCGACCCTCGCCGACTGGGCCGGCTATACCCCTGGCGAGGATGGGCCGATCTTCGGCCTGGGGGACATTGTCTACGGCTGGCGCTTCATGAATGACCAGGAGCGGGCCGCGCATATCGAGAAGCTGCGCAGCCTGCCCACCGCCGAGGCTCAGCTCAAGTACATGGTCGAACAGCACGCCCGGATGATGGAGCGTGCCCGCCAGCAGCAGATGCCCCTCGCGGCGGAGAGCGATCCTTTCGGCTACCAGATCTATGGCGCCGACCTCATGACCCCCGACGAGATCCAGCAGTACCGGAAAGAGCTGGCCGGCCTGCAGACGGAGCAGGCGCGCGAGCGGTTCTACAGGAACCATTTCCGCACGATCCAGGGCCGGGCGAAACAGCAGCTGGCCGGCATTTCCGACTGGGGAGGGAACTCGATGACCGGTGCGGGCATCGGCCTGGGGGACATGATCTACAGCTGGCGGCTGATGAGCGAGGATGAATACCGCAAGAACGTCGACAAGCTGCGCGCCCTTCCGACCGCCGAAGACCAGATCCGCTTCATCGTCGACATCCACAAGGAGATGCAGGCGCGCGCCCGTGCCCAGGGCATCCGCCTGCCCGACGTTCCCGCGCCCTTCTGGTATTTCGCCGCCGAAGAAGGCAAGTGACCGGCGGGCCTGAACACTTCTTGGAGCCTCGAACCCCCCCATCCTTGGGGGGGGAGGACGTTCGTCGCGGGAAACCAACATCGTTGCAGGGAGCACGAAGGGCTGGATACATGGATGTATCCAGCCGCGCCGAGCTCACGCTATTTCAATCGCTTGCGCGATTGCGCGGCGCCACATCCCTGTGGCGCACAGGCGCCTCGAAAGGTTTTTCGAGGCGCCCTTCTGCCTGGAGAGATGAACATGGCTGTCAAACCCGTTCCTGATGGTTACCACACCGTCACCCCGAGCCTGAGCGTCCGAGGGGCGGCCGGGCTGATCGAATTCATGCAGCAGGCCTTCGACGCGGAGGTGCAGGATTGCCTCATGCGCCCGGATGGCGCCGTGGGCCATGCCACGCTGAAGATCGGTGACTCGATCGTCATGCTCGGGGAGGTGATGGGGGAGTGGCCTCCCATGCCCGCCTCGCTCTACCTCTACGTCGATGACGTGGACGCCACCTATAGGCGCGCCCTGAAGGCCGGGGCCGCCTCGGTGATGGAGCCGGCCGACATGTTCTGGGGCGACCGCCACGGCGGCGTGAGGGATGCCTGGGGCAATGTCTGGCTGCTCGCCACCCATGTCGAGGATGTCCCGGGGCCGGAGATCAACCGGCGCGCGGAGGCCTTTTTCGCCCAGCAACGGCCTGCGGGGTGACATCGGCGAACCTGCGCGTCATTGGCCTGGGCTCGCCCTTCGGGGACGATGCCGTGGGACTGCTCGCCATCGAGGCCTTGGAGCGTCGGCCGCAGTTTGCGGGACGGGTCCAGTTCCACGCGCTGGATCGTCCGGGAACCCTGTTGATCCCACTACTGCAGGCCTCTGCCCATGTCATCGTGATCGATGCGGTCCACTCCGGTGCGCCGCCGGGCACGCTGCAGTTTCTCTCGCTCGATCATGTTCGGGGCGGGATGCATGGGCATGCACCTTCAAGTCATGGCCTCGGTCTGGCTCAGGCTCTGACTCTCGCCGAGGCCATTGGCGCCTTGCCGCAACGGCTTGAGGTCTGGGGCATCGAAATGGGAGCCCTCCCAGGTCCTGAGCGCTCGGAACTCTCCCTCGCCCTGGCCCTCGCCCTCCCCGACGTCACTGCCCGGATCGAGGCGCGGCTGACGAATCTCCTTGCGTAAATTTTTTTGACACCACATCGATGAGGGGTTATTTTTTCTCCATTAATATTGGGAAAAAAACCCCAAAATGAGTGAATCAGAGCAACTCAACCGTACCCTTGCTGCCGCCATTCGCCGGTTGATGCGGCCGCTTGTCCGCCTGCTTCTTCGCCACGGGGTGGCCTTCGACACCTTTGCGGACTGGGCACGAAGGGTTTACGTCGATGTCGCTTTTGATGAGTTCGATCTCCCCGGCAAGCGGCAAACCATCTCGCGCGTCTCTGTTCTGACCGGGCTGACGCGCAAGGAAGTCAGCCGCCTGCGGGCAGAAGGGGATGGCGAGGACAAGGCCGTCAGTGCTCGATACAACCGTTCGGTTCGGGTCATCAGTGGCTGGTTGAACGATCCTGCCTATATCGACGGGACCGGCTGTCCAAGCGTGCTTCCCTTGCATGCGGACGGGCATTCATTTGCGGACCTGGTGCGCCGTCACAGCGGCGACATGCCATTCCAGGCCGTGCTCGACGAGCTGGTGCGGTCCGGGGTCGTGCGAGTCGAGGGGGATGATGTGAGGCTGATCAAGCATGCCTATGTCCCGTCTGATTCGGAACTGGGCAAGCTGCAGATCCTGGGAACGGACGTTGGTTACCTCATCGGCACCATTGACCACAACCTTGCGCCCGGCGCGGCACCGCTGTTCTTCCAGCGCAAGGTCATGAGCGAGATGGTGGCGCCAGAAACGGTTTGGGCTTTTCGCGAGCTGGCGGGGCGGGATGCCCAAGCCTTGCTCGAACAGTGGGATGCGTGGCTCACCGCGCGGCAACTGGATACGGCCAGTGGGGCATTGCCTGACGATGCGCGCCGTATTGGTTTCGGCATTTTTTACTTCGAAGACGATTCGAAGGATGGGGGGGTGTCATGAAAAATCTTTCTCCGGGCAAATCCTGGTCATTGGCCCTGGCCGTGTCCGCGGCGCTTGCCGGGTGCGGCGGCGGTGGCGGCACGGATGTCGCCGGCATCGGGGGCACCGGTTATGTCGCGACGGGTTCGATCAGCCAGTTCGGAAGCATCTTCGTGAACGGCATCGAGTTCGAGACCGACGGTGCGGCGCTGGACCTGAATGGAACGCCGCTGGCGGGTCAAACCGGGCTCCAGCTCGGCATGGTGGTCACCGTCGAGGGGACCGTGAATGCGGATGGAAAAACAGGCACGGCGACCAGCATCAGCTATGACGCCTCCCTCAAGGGGCCGATCGGCACGGTGGGGGCGGCGGTGACGAACGGCACCAGCACGACACGCGAGCTGACGATCCTGGGGATGGTGGTGGTGGTCGAGAGTGGGGCGACCCGACTCAATGGCGTCACCTTCGATGGCTTCGCTCAGGGCGATCTGCTCGAGGTCAGCGGCTTCCTGGGGGCGGACCACAAGCTCTACGCGACCTATGTGGAGAAGAAGGTCGCGTCGGAGGATGAGGTCGAGATCAAAGGGGTGGTGACTGCGGTCAGCGCGAGCTCTGGGACGACCAGCGTGTCGGTTCGGCTCGACAGCGGCACGGAATTGACCGTGCAGGTCGATGCCACCACCCAGGTCGAGGAGCAGGGCACGGTCGACAGCAGCTGGGTCGGCAAGCGTGTGGAGGTCGAGGGCACGTTGACAGCCGAGGGTGACATCCAGGCCAAGGAGATCCAGCAGGAGGACGATCTGTATGCCGGCTACGAGGGCGAGGCCGAGATCGAGGGCATTGCATCGAGCGTCAACGCCACGGACCAGACCTTCACCCTCAACGGGGTGACCGTGAATTACTCTGCGGCCACCTTCGATCCGGCGGGTCTGGTCCTTGCAAGCGGCATGGTGGTCGAGGTCAAGGGCAGCTTTGATGCCAGCGGCGTGCTGGTGGCGACCAGCATCGAGCTGGAGGACGCCGACGAAGACTGGTTCCCGGACGATTCTTCGGACTCCTCCGATATCGACGGCTGAACAAGCCAGCATGGCACATCGAAGGGGCGCCCTGGGGCGCCCCGGTCAACAATCTCATCGTGGTGAATTGAACATGCACAAGAGTGGTATAGCGACGGTTGCGCTATGGATGGTGCTGGGGGGATCCCTCCCGGTGCAGGCAGGAGAGCATCCGGGCCGTCTCTTGGCGTCCAATTGTTTCCAGTGCCATGGCACCGACGGCAAGGCCGTCGGCGACATGGAGCCCCTCGCGGGCAAGGACGTGTATTCCGACCTCAAGGAGATGCAGCTTGGGCTGGAGGGGGATCCCGACAGCATCATGCGCCCGCATGCCCTCGGCTACACCGACGAGCAGATCCGCTGGATCGCCGACTATTTCCGTGCCCAGCCCGAACGCTGAGACAGCGGCTGTATCCATACCAAGAGAGTGTTCAAGCATGCAGATTTCTCGCAGAAAGTTTCTGGAATGGATAGCTCTGGCAGGGACGGGTTCCTTGCTGCCGGGCATGGGGGTGGCGGCTGACCGTCTTGAGGTCAAGGCGCTCGATGAATTGCTCCGCGTCAACCTTCCTCGACCCGGACTGGTTCCGGGCGAGACGGGGGCCGTAGGTCGAGTGCTCGTGATCGGCGGCGGCATGGCCGGCGCCACCGTGGCCAAATATCTCCGGCTGTGGGGCGGGGCGCGGGTGGAGGTCACCCTGGTCGAGCGCAATGCGCAATACACCTCCTGCATCATGAGCAACCTGGTGCTGACCGGGCAGCTCGGCATGAGCTCTCTGAAATTCGACTACGCGGCCCTGGCGCGCAATTACGGGGTGAAGATCGAGATCGGCGACGTGGTCCAGGTCGATCCGATCGGCCACCGGGTTATGCTGGCGGGCGGTAAGTACCTCGATTACGACCGTCTGGTCATTGCCCCCGGCATCGATTTCCTGACCATCCCCGGACTGGAATCAGCCACGGCTCAGGATGCCGTCCCCCATGCCTGGAAGGCGGGGGCCCAGACGCTGCGCCTGAAGGATCAGATCCAGTCCATGCCCAAGGGAGGTTCCTTTGTCCTGACCATTCCCAAGGCCCCCTATCGCTGCCCGCCCGGACCCTATGAGCGGGCTTGCCTGGTGGCGGACTATCTCAAGAAGAGCAAGCCTGGCTCCAAGGTCATCGTGCTCGATGCCAACCCGCAGATCACCGCCGAGCCCGAGAATTTCTCGCGGGCGTTCAACGAGACCCATGCGGGGGTGGTCGAGTACCACAGCGGGGTCGGCCTGCAGGGCATCGATGCCTCGACGCGCACCCTCCACACCAGTCTCGGCACGCTGCGCGCCAACGTCATCAATGCCATTCCGCCGCAGAAGGCGGGCAGCCTGGTGATCAACGCGGGGCTGGCCAATGTCGGCGGCCTGTGGGCCGGGGTGGATGTCCTGTCCTACGAGTCGACCGCGGCTCGGGATATCCACGTCATCGGTGATGCGGCGGCGACCACCCAGCCGAAGGCCGGGCATATCGCCAATGCCGAGGCCAAGGTGTGTGCCGGCGCGATCGTACGCCTGCTGCGTGGAGAGTCCCCCGACCCGGCACCGGTGACGAATTCGGCCTGCTTCACGCCAATCACCATGGAAACGGCGTCGTGGCTGACGGTCGTCTTTGGTTACGACCCGCTCACGCGCACCATGAAGCCGGTGGGCGGCAAGGCGTCCGAGGCGCATGCCCCGTCGTCGGAACATTTCAAGGACATGATCAAGTGGTTCAACAACCTCAAGGTTGATACCTTCTATTGAGAGGAGGGAGGGGGTGTCCCCTTCCCAATAACGTCTCAGAGGGCCAGTGCAAGGCTGGCCCCGGCGAGGGCGATCGACCCTCCGAGCAGGCGCATCCCCATGAGGGGGATGCGACGCGCCACAAGCAGTCCCACCGCATGCAATCCCCATGTCGAGGTGGCCAGACCCGCCAGATATCCCGCCTGGAGGGAGAGGCCCATGCCCTCCGTGCCGTGCGCATGTCCGTGCAGCAGGCCGACCGACGCGGCCATCAGGATGCCGGCCGCGAGCCTCGGCGGTGACTGGACCGCCGCCATGAGTCCGAGCACGAGCACCGACATGGCGAGGGCCATTTCCGCGACGGCGAACGGGGCGATGCCCGGGCCCAGGGCGGCGCTTGTCAGGGTGGCAAGGCTGAAGGCCAGGGGGAGAATCCAGGCCTTTCTTCCTGCAAGGGAGCCTGCCCACAGGCCGATCGCCAGGGCGGCAAGCAGGTGGTCCATGCCCACTAGCGGGTGCAGCAGGCCACTGACCAGTCCTCCAGGCTCTTCGCCCATCTCGTGGGCGAGGGACAGGGAGGGAAGGACAAGCATGAGGAGGGCAATAAGACGGGCCATGAAGACTCCGGCAGAAGGGGAACGATGGTATACAGTCTAGCCAGAGTCATCGGGAACCTCCTGCCATATGTGCCTCGCCATCCCCATGCAGATCGTCCGCCTCGACGGCGGCAGCGCCGTGTGCCGCGCCAAGGGCGTGGAGCGCGAGGTCAGCCTGTTCCTCCTGCAGGGGCAGGCGCTGACAGAGGGGGACTTCGTCATGGTTCATGTTGGCTACGCCATCCAGAAGGTGGATGCT
>JBFLWP010000032.1 GCA_040757595.1 Nitrospirota bacterium
CGGCGCTGCCGGCGGCGGGGACCGTGGCCTACGACCTCCTGCTCTGGTTCGTCAATCATGTCGGCACGTTTCCCCGCTCGCATCGGTTCGTGCTGGGGGAGCGGATCGAGACGGCCATGCTGGAGGTTATGTTGGGCTTGGTCCGGGCCGCCTCTTCGCGGGACAGGATGCGGGAATCTTGCTTTCTCTGCTGAGCCGCCCTACCCTCCTGCCCGACCACGGAGGGCTTCATGGACGCGGAATCGCTTGGCCAGATTCAGCAGATCGTGACGACCGCCACAACCGAGTTACGGCAAGACATGGCGGCCCTCGAAGGCCGGCTCGCCGGGACGATCACCGCGGTTCGGACCGATTTCACCGAACAGATCGAGGACGCCAAGCGCCACACGGGCGTGCTCATCGAGGATGTCCTCCACAAGCTCGATTTGGTGGTCGGAGGCCATCAAGGTCTTCGCCAACAGATGGCGGAGGTTGAGGCAAAGATTGACCGGGAAGCCCGTGAGACTCGGGCGCTCGTTCAGTTGTCCTACCAGCAGCTCCACCAGCGCGTGGAGAACCTGGAACGTCGCGTCGTGGCCATCGAGCAACACCTCGGACTGTCCGCATCGCAGGCACTCCCAACCCTCGAGCCCCCAAGGTTCTTTCGGTCCAGGCGCGTCTCCTCGCCGCGTCGTCATTGCTCCTGCCCTCGCGATTCTGCCCTCGTGCTGGGCCTCGAGGATCCAACCACACCCTACGCCGTTTGGCGCATTGACCGGCCAGCCGGAATCGGGCATACTGGGTGACCGAGCGCTGCGTCTAGTCACCCCCCCTTGACCGTATGAGCGGAGGGGCGAGAATCGCGTCGCGATAGGCCCCCAGCGTCGGGCTGGGTGGCCCCTGTGAGCACCACCCGCCGCGAGGTGTCGCATGCCACGCCAACCCGTTCTCAGTCTCATCGCAGCCGGGCTGCTGCTGGCGAGCCTGGCCCCGCCCGCCCTGGCCGACACGCGCGGGGTCTTCGTCTCGCCGGCGACCGGCGTGAGCGTCGGCTCCGTCTGGGGCGTCTTCATCGGCGTGTCGAAGTATCAGCAGAAGGAGCTGAACCTCAAATATGCCGACAAGGACGCCCAGGCCTTGCACGACTTTTTCGTCAAACAGTTCAAGGGCCGGATTCCGGCCGACCAGTTCCGCCTGGTCACGAACGAGCAGGCCACGCGCGGGCGCATCTTGAAGGAAGTCAGCGAGGTCCTGCGGCTGGCGCAGCCGGAGGACTTGGTCATTCTCTCCCTGGCCCAGCACGGGCTGCCGGACGCGAGCGGGCACGACCTCTACTTTCTCACCTACAATTCGGATGCGAACCTCCCGGAAGACCAGGGCATCAGCCGGGACGACCTGCTCAAGCAGATCGCGCGCAGCAAGGCGCGCAAGATCGTCCTGTTCCTGGACGCCTGCCACGCCGGGGCCTTCGGGGCGTCGTCCACGCTGCTCGCCATGCGCAACGCCAACGCCGCCGACATCAACCGGATGCTGGTCTCCATGGGGCAGGCGCAGGACGGGATCGCCGTGCTGTCGGCCTCCAGCGCGGCGGAGCGGTCGCAGGAAGGGCCGCAGTTCTGCGGGGGCCACGGGGCCTTCACCTGCGCGCTCCTCACTGGCTTGAAGGGCGCGGCGGACAACGACGGGAACGGCCTGGTCCAGATGCGCGAGCTCTACGACCACACGTATCGGGAGGTCAAACGGCTCACGACAGGGTATCAAAACCCGGAAATCCAGGGTCGGTATGACAACAGCCTGCCGCTGGCGGCGACCGGCAAGGGGGCCCCGCCGCCGTCGCCGCAGACCGGGCCGGCGCCCACGGGCGTGGATCTCAGCGGGTATCACGACCTGGAGGCGGTGGCGGCGCGGGCGGAGCAGCGCGAGCAGGCCTGGGGCAAGGTGCAGGCCTTCGCTGGGAAGACCAGCGTGTCGCGTGAGAAGCGGCTGGCGGCGCTGGACAAGTTCCTCGCGGACTTTCCCGACGACAACCCGCACGCGGCCGAAGCCGAGGCGCTCAAGCAGCAGGTCCACGCCGAGGTCCTCGTCGCCAAGGCCCCGGCCTATGAGGCCCCGCGGCAGATGGGCAAAGAGATCACCGGCCGAGACGGCGCGCCGATGGTGCTGGTGCCGGCGGGGGAGTTCATCATGGGCAGCAACGACGGCGATGCGGATGAGAAGCCGGAGCGCCGCGTCACCCTGGAGGCCTTCTACATCGACAAGTACGAAGTCTCGACGAAGCTGTATGCCACCTTCATCCAAGACACGAGGCGGGCGCAACCGTCCGATTGGTCGCAGCAGGTGGCGCTGGTGGGGAGCGGCGATCGGCCGGTGGTCAATGTCACGTGGCATGATGCCGACGCCTACTGCCGGCACTATGGGAAGCGGTTACCAACTGAGCAGGAATGGGAGAAGGCGGCACGAGGCACAGATGGACGGAAGTACCCCTGGGGCAATGAGGAGCCCAGCAGCCGGCATGCCCTGTTTAACACCCGATGGAACGGCTACGGGACCCTGGCCACGGTGGAGAGTTACGAGGCGGGCAAGAGCCCCTACGGGCTTTACCACATGGCCGGCAATGTCTGGGAGTGGACCAGTTCGGACTACGACAATAGCACCAAAGTGCTGCGCGGCGGGTCGTGGCACAATAATGCGGGGTACGTACGGTCCGCGTATCGGAGCGGGGACAATCCGTCGCGCTGGAACGCCGGCACCGGGTTCCGATGCGCCCAGGACGCCCGCTGACCCTGTGCTCTGTGGGACTGTGACCCTGTGAGGGTTGGATCCGAAATGCCCCCTCACCGTCCCTTCTCCCCCGGCTTCGGGGGAGAGGGCACGGGTGAGGGGCCAG
>JBFLWP010000033.1 GCA_040757595.1 Nitrospirota bacterium
CGATGGAATGGACTCCTCCTGCCGTGCGGCATCATCGTGCCAATCGGTAAAGCGGCCTCTGAGGGCCAGGCAAGGAGGAGTCCAGATGGAGCATACGACCATCGCCGTCGATCTCGCAAAGTCGGTGTTTCAAGTTGCCGTGTCGCATCGGCCGGGTCATCTCGACGAAGAACGAAGACTGTCCCGCGATCGATTCCTTGCATTCTTCGCACAGCGGCCACCCGCGACGATTGTGCTCGAGGCCTGCGGCTCGGCTCACTACTGGGCCCGCCAACTGCAACCGCTCGGGCACGTCGTTCGGCTCCTGCCCCCGCATGATGTACGGCCATCTGTCCGGCGTAACAAGACTGACCGCACCGACGCCAAGGGACTGCTCGAAGCGAACCGGAACGAGGAGATTCATGCGGTGCCCGTCAAGACGATCGGGCACCAGGCCATCGCGTCGCTCCACCGCCTTCGGTCCACGTGGCTCGCCACGCGGACCGCGCGGCTGAATACTCTCCGGGGGCTGCTACGCGAGTTTGGCGTCTTCATCCCCGTCGGCGCGCCGCACGTCGTGCCGCAGGTCCGGGAATTACTGGAGCACCCGGCGGCGGTGCCGATGGCGCTTCATCCGACGCTCGCGGCCGCGTGTGACGAAATCGCAGGGCTCGAGGCGAACATGCGGATCGCTGAACGGCAGCTCGGTGCGCTGGCGGCCCACATGCCCGACGTGCAGCTCCTGCAAACGGTCCCCGGCGTGGGGCTCCTCACCGCCACCGCGCTGGTCGCACTCGTGGCCGACATCCGCCGGTTTCCCTCAGGGCGGCATTTTGCGAGCTTCCTCGGCTTGACACCGCGGGAAGATTCGAGCGGGTCGCGGAGACGACTCGGGGCGATCAGCAAGCAGGGGGACGTGTAGGTGCGCATGCTGCTGACGCACGGCGCGCGATCCGTGGTCTGGCACGCGAAGGCGGCCGTCCACCCGACGCCCCTGCAACAGTGGGCCGCGGACGCTGAGCGGCGGCGCGGGCGCAACGTCGCGGCCGTGGCCGTCGCCAACAAGCTCGCGAGGATCCTCTGGGCTGTGTGGGTGCAGCAACGCCCCTTCGCGGCGGAGCACCGACCGGCGTAATCGCTTTTTCTGTCGCTCTCCCGGAGGATTGCACCGAGCGCATCGCATCATGGCGCACCGGTCGGCCCGGCGCGGGGGCACGCCGATAACTCGGCTGGCCAGGAAGGGCCGTGCAAGCGATTGGCTCCCCGCGCGCGGATTTCCATGATGGCCCGGAGCCCAAGGGCTCCACGGACGAGGCCGAAGATACGACTGCAGTCCGACCTTCGTGCAGGCTCCGAGGAACCGACAGCCACGGCGTTCCGCGCGCGTCAAGGCCCTGCGGCCGCCTTCGGCGGTGCGCTGCGCGCAGCCTTGACCCGTGCTCACGCCGCGGTGTGAGTACCGCTATGCGCCGAAGGAAGACCTTCGCCGCCTTAATAAGGAGGATCTTTTCGAACTCGCTGTTTTCTTTCTTGACGGAGGAGTCCAGATACGGTGGTTAGCCAGCACGTTAATACGTCAGTATTGGATCTTCCGAAGCACGCACTTCACGGAAAGGCTCCGCGTCGCAGCTCGGACGAGGGGCTGGAAGCGCTCCCAATCAAGCAAGACGATCTGATCGAAAGAGCCAAGGCCAAACTCCTGCCCCTGGCGGTCTAGCCGAGACAGGAAGTCCGCGTCGCGAACCACGGCTGAGACCGGGACGTTGTACTTCTCGATCAGTTGGTCGGGCCTCAACAGACCGTACTTGGTACTCAAGATGAACCAAGGGCAACCGGACTGCTCCGCGTACGATCGCCACGCGCGAAACGCTGCTTTGGTGTACGCCTCCTTGGCCGGCACAGCACCGACGTCCGGCCGGGACTCCCAAACCTTTTCCTGAGTGCAGGGAACGATGATCGCCTCCACGTCACGCCCCTCCCTGCGCCTCCGCGCTCACGCCGACATCCACGTCCAGTTCAGCAAGCGCCCTGCGAATGGCGAGGACGGAATCATCCACAGCCTCGCTCGCAAGCACCACTCGAAAGCAGGCCGGCTGCAGGAAGTGTCCCAGAATGATCTCCGCTTGCCGGACGGCAGTTACCCGGTTGCCAGTGTGAACAGGAAGGAGAACGAGCAGCTTCAACGGGTAGGGATGGAGAATGAGGTCAACGAGCGCACCTCTAACCTGCTTTGGGACGCGGGACTCCACTTCGACCGCCACTCGACCGGCGATCGTGCCGTCGATTCGCGCTGTCCCAGCGCCAGGACCGAAGCTATAGGTGACAGATGGCCCATCGGCAGCGAAGAGCGGCCCCGCAGCCAACTCGAGCAGTCTCTTTCCAAGTTCGTCGAGGAGAAATTGTCAAATGTTGTGGATCGGCCGCGTGAGTTAGGCGGCGGTCTCGTTCATCTCTCCCTTGGTGGTTTTCGCTTTCTGCTGCACGCCGTCGACGAAGCGCACGCCGGCCCGCACGAGGG
>JBFLWP010000034.1 GCA_040757595.1 Nitrospirota bacterium
CGGGCGTCGTCTCGGCTCAGCACGCACGGCGGCGGGCCGCGCCGCCGCGAAGAACACGAATTCCCCCGGCTCGTTCGCCAGCTTCCACAGCTCCGGCCGCTGCCGGTGCCCCTTCGACTGCGCCGCGTCGAACACCCGCCGGTCCAGGTACTTGTGCAGCTCGCTCGCGGGGATGATCCCGTCCCCGTCCAAATCCGCGAGCCCCTTGTTGAGCCCCTCGAGCAGGTAGTAGGTGAACACGCTGTGGCCCCATTCCGGCCCCTCCAGCGCCTCCTGCTTCGGGCCGCCCGCCGTGATGAGCTGCCGCCCGCGCTCCCGCGTGATCTCCCGCAGGTACGCTTCGTCGTACTTGAGCACGCTCTTGAACTGCGTCCCGGCGATCCCCCCGTAGCACACGTCCACCAGGAACAGCACGTGCTTGGAGGGCAGCGCCTCGGCCAGGTCCCGGATCAGGGACATGGGCATGGCGGTCTCCGTCAGCTTATCCACCTCCGCGCCGACGGGCAGCAGGAAGCCCATCTCCTTCCCGCCCTTGGGCTGTTTCGTCTCCCCATGACCGGAGTAGAAGATCAGCACCCGGTCCTGCTCGCCCACCCGGTCCACGAGCTTGTCGCCCAACTCCCCGAGAATATTCCGGCGGGTGGCTTGCTTGTCGTACAGCTCGGTCACCTGAAAGCCCCGCTGCCGCAGCGTCTGCGCGACCGCCTGGGCGTCCGCCACGGCATACTTGAGCGGCCGCACGTGCTCGTACTCGTCGATCCCGATGACGACCGCCCAGGATTTCCCCGTCTGCTCGGCGATGTACTGGGCGGCGTCTTTCCCGTCCACCCGCACCCCGCGCGTGTCGGCCGAGGCGGGTGAGACGCTGATGAGGAGCACAAGCCCCGACAGGAGCAGGCCCAAACGGGTGCGGCGTGTCATGGCAGACCCTCCCTACCGCGCCTGCGAGAACCGCGCCCTTCGAGCACGTGGGCGCGGAGAGTTACTTTGCCTCCAGTGAACGATCAATCACGACTCTATGGTGGAGCAGACGATGATGCCGGGCGGACGAACGTGAAGACGGCGACGCGCCATGAAGACGGCCCTATGCTATGCCGAGAGCCCGGAACAGTCAAGCGTCAGGGCCGGCCCTGGTTCGACCGCGCTCACCGCGGGCTTCGATAACGCCTGTGCCGAGCCTGTCGAAACACTCAGGCCAGGCTCCAGCTTGAGAAGGTACACGGTTTTGGGCGGCCACCGCCATCCGCCACATGGCGTATGGCCTCAGCCCTTCTCCTGTTCCAACACGGTCCCGATCCACGCCCCCCCGGCTCCCCCCAGGATGCGCCCGCGTGTCCGCCGGCGTAAACCACGAGCAGATGCACCAGTGAAAAACGCCCGGTCCCGGGCCGGCGACTGGCCCCTACCCCACCTATCCTCCCCTTATCAAGGGGAGGGATGGGAGGGGTTGGCCGGTCCGGGATCAGGGTGGTGCGCTCTTCGGAGTCGGCGCTTCAGGGGCAGGAAGTCCGGCGCGCCTCGCTTCGCGGAGGGCATGAGTTCGACCCCACCTGGCCTCCCCTTACGAAGGGGCGGCAGAACCGCCCGGCACGAACCGATGCGAGCGGGGAAACGTGCCGACATGATTGACGAACCAGAGCAGGAGGTCGTAGGCCCGCGTGACCAGCGCCGGCTCTGCCGGCGCTGGCCCCTCACCCGTGCCCTCTCCCCCGAAGCCGGGGGAGAAGGGACGGTGAGGGGGCATTTCGGATCCAACCCTCACAGGGTCACAGTCCCACAGAGCACAGGGTCAGCGGGCGTCCTGGGCGCA
>JBFLWP010000035.1 GCA_040757595.1 Nitrospirota bacterium
CTGCGAAGCGCTCGAGGACCGCCTGGCCCCCGCCGTCCACACCTGGACCGGGGCGGTCAGCACCCTCTGGTCCAACCCCAGCAACTGGATCGGCGGCTCGCCGATCGGCGCTCCGCAACCCACGCTGGTCTTCCCTGTTGCGGCCGTGCGCCATGAAAGCTTCAACGACTATCACGCACCGAACCCGGTAGCGTCCGTCAAGATGCGCACATTTGGAGTTCGTAGCTTTCTGCCCTGGCAGAAGTGGCGGGGGTTCCCCCGCCGCCGACCGCGGCTATACCGCCGCGGCCGGCTCGACTACAGGCCCGGCTTCCGGCTCCTTCAGACGGCTCATGTCCAGGTAGCGGCGCGTCCCCCACTTGGTCCCCGCGATGTGCCGCAGCCGCGCCGCCACCAGCATCAAGGCCGACTGCCCGTCCGGGAAGTTGCCCACGACACGGGTCCGCCGCCGCACCTCCCGCAAGATCCGCTCCAGGGCGTTGTTCGTCCGCAGCCGTGTCCAGTGTTCGCGCGGGAACGCCATATAGCTCAACGTCTCCACGACGCCTTCACGGAGCAACGCGGCCGCCTTGGGCAGCTTCAGCGCCTCCAGCTTGTCCGCCACCTGGGTTGCCTTCTGCCGGGCCGCCTCCTGGTCCTCCTGGGCGTGGATCGCCTTCAGCATCGCCGCCACTTCCTTGACCCTCCCCGAGGGCACCAGCGTGAAAACGTTCCGATAAAAATGTACGACGCAGCGCTGCCAGGCGGCCTCCGGGAAGCAGTCGCCCAGCGCCTCCAGCAGGCCCAGGCACTTGTCGGAGGTCACCAGCCGCACGCCCTTCAGGCCGCGCGCCTTGAGGTGCCTCAAGAAGGTCAGCCAGGCCGCCGCGTCCTCCTTGCCGCCCTCCATCACACCCAGCATCTCCCGGAAGCCGTCGGCGTTGACGCCGATGGCCACCAGTACGGCCACGTTCTTGACCTCCCCGCCCCAGTTCCGCTTCAGCCAGATGCCGTCGAGGAACACGTAGGCGTGCTCCCCCTCGATGGGCCGGTTCCGCCAGGCCTCGATGTGGCCGTAGATCTTCTGGTTCAGTTCGCTGACCGTGCTCGGGCTGACGCGCGTGCCCCACAAGGCCTCGGTGATGTCCTCCACCCGCCGCACCGACACCCCGGCCAGGTACATCTCGATCAACGCCTCCTCGACGCTTGACTCGCGGCGCTGGTAGCGCTCGATGATCTGCGTCTCGAACGGCAACTTCCGCAGGCGGGGTACCTGGAGGGCGACCTGCCCCGCTTTGGTGTGCAGTTGGCGGGTGTAGTGCCCGGCGCGCGTGTCCAGCCGCTCCGGACTGCGCTCGTAGCGTGTGGCCCCGCAGAGGGCGTCGGCCTCGGCGTCGAGCAGGGCGTTGAGGGTCTGCTCCACGGAGTCGCGGACCACCTGATGGAGGTGGGCTTTGAGCTGGCCCTCGTCGATGCGGATCACGTCCCGGAACGGTTCCGGGGCAGTCGTCAGTTCAGGGTTCATGGCAGGCTCCTGGTGTCACTCGGTTCGGTCAAGACAACCATAGTTCCTGCCAGGGCTGATTCCACTACCCCCAAAGTGCGCATTATTCAGGACGTTATCCCGAACCCGCCACTCTATTCTGAGATATCAATTCAAGGGACAGGTTATGCTATCTCAGGCGGCCACCTCATCCTCCGGGGGATCACCGCCAGCAACTCGACCG
>JBFLWP010000036.1 GCA_040757595.1 Nitrospirota bacterium
TCTCGCCAGCGCAGGAGGTCCTCCCGCCCAGGTGCTGATCGACAGTTCTGCGGTCAAAGCTCATCGCTCCGCTTCTGGTGGAAAAGGGGGGAGAGCAGTCAGGCGATCGGCCGCTCGCGGGGCGGGCTGACGTGACCCCCTGAAACTCCTCCAGAAATAGCTAGAGTCCGCCCCATGAAAGGGACGGACGAATGAAACGATCAAGGTTCCCGGAAGAGCAGATTATCGGGATCCTGCGCGAGCAGGAGGCGGGCGTGCCGGTGGCGGACCTGTGCCGCAAGCACGGGCTCAGCTCGCCGACCTTCTACAAGTGGAAGGCTAAATACGGCGGGCTGGACGTGTCGGAGGCGCGGAGGTTGAAGGCGCTGGAGGACGAGAACGCCAAGCTCAAGCGGATGCTGGCCGAGGCGATGCTCGACAACGTCGCGCTGAAGGACCTGCTGGGAAAAAAATGGTGACGCCCGCCGCGCATCGGGAGGCTGCGGCGTACCTGCAGACGACCTACGAGATGAGCCAGCGACGGGCGTGCCGGGTGATCGACACCGACCGCTCTAGCGTGCGCTACCAGGCCACGCGGCCGGACGACGGGGCCTTGCGCGAACGGTTAAAAGCCCTGGCCCAGGAGCGACGACGCTTCGGCTACCGACGGCTGCATGTGCTGCTGAAACGCGAGGGCCAGATCGTGAACAAGAAGCGGATCCAGCGGATCTACCGCGAGGAGCGGCTAACGGTGGGCCGCCGCGGCGGCCGCAAGCGGGCGATCGGCACCCGGCGGCCCCTTGAGCTCCCGCTGGCGCCCAATCAACGCTGGAGCCTGGACTTCGTGTCCGACCAGATGACCGACGGCCGCCGCTTCCGCATCCTGACGGTGATCGACAACTGCACACGCGAATGCCTAGCCCTGGTGGCGGATACCTCGCTGTCGGGAGGCAGGGTCGCGCGCGAGCTCGACGCCATCATCGCCCAGCGCGGGCGGCCGGACACCATCGTCAGCGACAACGGCACGGAATACACCTCGAACGCCATCCTCGGCTGGGCCGACGACACCGGCGTGGGCTGGCATTACATCGCGCCCGGCAAGCCGCAGCAGAACGGCTACAACGAGAGCTTCAACGGCCGGCTGCGCGACGAGCTGCTGAATGAGACACTCTTCCGGTCTCTGCCCCACGCCCGCGCCGTGCTGGAGAACTGGCGGCGCGATTACAACGAGCAGCGCCCCCACTCGAAGCTCGGCTGGATGACGCCAAGGGACTACGCCCGCGCCTTATCCGGAGAGTCCGGCGACCGCGCTGCGCAGCCTGGAGGCTCCGCGCGGACGCCTCTTGCCACCCACAACCACCAAGGCTCAAATCAACCCAGGACTCTCGTTATGGCTGGATGAGAAACGGGGGTCACGTCAGGGCGCACGACCAAAATCCATGCGCTGACAGACCGCCACTGCCGACCGGTCGCATTCCTGCTGACCGGCGGACAGGTCGCAGATTGCACCGCTGGAGCGGTTCTGCTGCGCCAGATGTCCAGTGCCC